>CAJWPV010000039.1 GCA_913045395.1 uncultured Verrucomicrobiota bacterium
CTTTCTCAGCGACCTCGAGCCCGTCTCGCACCTCGCCCTCCGCTTGGCCGCCGGCACGGCCGACGACCCTGTATGTCTCGCGGACTTGGCCGTCCTCGATCCACTCCACCGTGTCGCCGATTTGGCGAATCATCCCGCGCGGTTTGCAGCCCACAAACGAGTAGCGGCCAAGATGTTCGCCGCCCTCGACCGACTCGAATAGAAACGACTCGCCCTGGCCACGGATTTTGCGATAAGCCGTCAACGGGGTTTCCTGGTCGGCCAACAGCCGGCGCGTGACCGGAATCAGGTTCCCCTGATCGGACAGGCGGCAAAACTCATCCTTGGTTGGACGGCAAAACTCCATGCGACAGACAGTCTAAACGGCGTCCCTCCCAGAACGCCAACACAATACAGGCCAACTGCTTGGCCAAGAAAGGTTACTTTTTGTAAACTTCGTCCGGATTAACAAGCCGCTCCTCGGTGGTCTCGAAGCCGCCCCCCTCACTGGTCGAGCGAAAAAAACAGGACTTGTATCCCTCGTGGCAGGCCGCGCCGTGCTGCGCGACCTGAATCAGCAGCGTGTCGCCGTCGCAGTCAAATGCGAGGTCTTTCACCTCCTGCGTATGCCCGCTCGACTCGCCCTTCATCCAGTATTTCTGGCGCGATCGGCTCCAAAAATGCGTCTTGCCGGTCTCGATCGTGGACTTCAGCGAGACTTCATTCATCCACGCCATCATCAGCACACGGCCGGTTTCTGCCTCCTGAACGATGGCGGGAATCAGACCATCCGGGTCGAACTTGAGTTTCTCAATGAACTTCATCTTCAAAATTATAACATGCGGACAGGAATGCCGTCCTGTTCCAAAAACGCCTTCACGTCGTCAACACTATACTCACCGAAGTGAAAAATACTCGCCGCCAAAACAGCATCCGCCCTGCCTTCCTGCAGCACCTCGGCCATGTGCTCCAGGCAGCCGGCGCCACCGCTGGCCACCACCGGTACATCCACCGACTCGCTGATGCGCCTCGTAATCTCCAAGTCGTAGCCCGCCTTCGTGCCATCGGCGTCAATGCTGTTGAGCACAATCTCGCCCGCACCGAGTTGCACCGCACGCGTGGACCACTCGATGGCATCCAAGCCGGTTTCTTTGCGGCCACCATGCGAAAAAACCCTCCACTCGCCGTCACCCGTTTTCTTGGCATCAACCGAGACAACAATGCATTGGCTGCCAAATTTTTCCGCGCCCTCGCCGATCAGCCCCGGCTTGGCCAAGGCAGCGCTGTTGATGCTGATCTTGTCCGCACCCGCCTTGAGCATGACACCCATGTCCTCCACCGTGCGTATGCCGCCCCCCACCGTCAGTGGCATGAAACAGCGACTGGCCACCTGCTCCATCACATCGACCATCGTGCCGCGGCCGTGCGCGCTGGCCGTGATGTCGAAAAAAACCATCTCGTCGGCTCCTTGCTCGTCATAGCGAATGGCCAACTCGACCGGGTCGCCGACGTTGCGCAGGCCACCCTCCTCCGCACGGCCAAACCGCACCCCTCGCGTCACTGCACCGTCGTGCACGTCCAGGCATGGAATCACTCGTTTGGCCAACATGGTACAAAAAAAACCGGCGACCCACGCCGCCGGGAATTGCAATATCCTTTATTCGCCCGTTATTCAAGCTCGCCGGTCAAAACCGGAAAACGCGGTGAACCGGGAAAAAGTGTCAAGCCGCAGTGAACTTTCCTTTGTTGTTCTTGAACGCTTTTTTGTTCGTATAGAGCATCACTCGAATGGAGTTCAGGGGATTCTTACCCGAGAACCTGTGCCCCTTCTTCTTGGCCGCCTCAAGGATTTGCTTGGCATCCAGAGCTTTGCTCTTGGTTACTGCCAAAGCGATCTGTTTCAAGGAAACCTTGTTCTTCGCCTTCTTAGCCGATGCCTTTTTTGCTGCTCTCTTGGGCGCTCTCTTGGCTGCTTTTTTTACGGTTTTCCTGGCTGTCTTCTTCGCCGCTTTTCGTTTCGGTGCCGTCTTTTTCTTTGTCGGGCGACCACGCTTGGCAGTGGCTTTCTTGGCCGGACGGCCACGGCGCTTGGCTGCGGCTTTCTTAGGCTTGCGGCCACGGCGCTTGGCCGGCGCAGAACCGGCACCACCCAGGGCAGCCTCAATCTCTGCCAATTTTTTTTCAGAATCCGCCACAGTTGCCTGCGCGTTGGCCAGCGTCTTCGACAATGCAGCCTTTTCGGATTGCAAGGCCGCACGAGCCCGTTGGAATAACTTAACCTTATCTTTGCTCATAATATTGTGGTTTATATCGCGCCGTTTAGTTGCGCTTTCATGGAATGCTACTATATAGCAAACTATATACAACAGAAAATAAAATATTTTCCCATGATGAATTTAAAAACTATAATTCTATTTGATGGCAATATGAATACTCATCGATCCAGCCATGAGTTCTATAACTTGAACGGATTTATAGCCCATAAATCGAAGCACGGATGTTACCCCTTTTTGCGCGGTATATTTTTTAAGGGATTTAAGGATATATGCGTATGCCGATGCATTGCCGCAACACAGCCAGCCAAAGACAGGCAGCATCCCTGCCAGATATAGAAAATAAACCGATCGAATGATATGATTGGCCGGCTTCCCGAAATCCAGTATCACCAGACGCCCCCCCGGCTTCAGGACACGGGTGATCTCACGAAGACCGTCTTCCATACTGGCGAGGTTTCTAAGCCCATAGCCGATTGTCACCAAGTCTAGGGAGTTGTCACCAAACGGAAGTTTTAAGGCATCCGCCTGGGCAAGATTGACTCGATATTCGCCCCGCTTGGCCAAGCGCCTGGCGGCTTGCTGCAGCATTGGGCGGTTCATATCCATCCCAACCAACGAACCGCCCTGTTTGGCCAAGCCGATCGCTATATCGCCCGTTCCGCAGCATAAATCCAAACCTGTTTCCCCCTCACTGAAATTTGAAAGGGCAACCACATGGCGTTTCCAAATACGATGCAGGCCAAGGCTCTGAATGTCGTTGACCAGATCGTATCGACTGGCGATCGCGCCAAATAATTGATCGACCTTTCTTGCGTGACAGGCTGTATCCGTCTCGATCCCCACTGGTTGCCGACATGTATCATCCGCTGACTCTACAAACCAGCATATCCTTCGCATTAATAGGATGAGGAGGTTTGATTCCCCGACTTTTAACGGCAACACTCCCCGCCGAATGTTGTCGCTTGAAGAAGCTGTTGAACGATCGCTCGCAGCCTCGCCTTTGCTGGGCAGCGAGATCGTCCCCTTGGCAGACGCCGGGGGCCGGTTTGTCGCCTCGCCTTTGAAAGCCGGGATGTCGCTGCCGGGCTTCGACAATTCAGCCATGGATGGGTACGCAGCCAGAAGCGCCGACCTGAATGGCGCCACCACTGAATCGCCGGTCGAGTTGAGTTGTATTGGTGTGATCCCCGCCGGAGCCTATCCGGTGAACACGGTTGGCGAAGGTACATGCATGAGGGTTTTCACCGGCTCGCCGATTCCGAGAGGTGCAGATGCTGTGATTATGCAGGAGGATTGCAGTTCAACTCCCGGCGATGACCACACCGTCCGCTGTAATGACTCGATCAAGCCATGGGAGAATATCCGGCTGAAAGGCGAAGACGTCCGCGAAGGTGACCCGTTGATTACCGCTGGCACGCGTATAACGGCCGGTACGATCGGGCTACTGGCGGCAACCGGCCACCATTCGGTTGAAGTGGGGCTCAGGCCGAAAATCGGCCTTGTGGCCACCGGTAGCGAATTGGTCGAGCCACCCGGCGAACTTCAACCCGGCGAAATATACGAGAGCAACCGCGACATGCTAGTTTCACTGCTCGCCAATGCAAACGGGCTGCCGACACCATACCCCATCGTGCCAGATATGCTTGAGGACACGGTGACAGCGTTGGAGCAGGCGTTCGCGGACAACGATGCTGTCCTGACTTCCGGCGGGGTATCGGTGGGCGACCACGACCATGTGAAACCAGCCATCGAACGGCTTGGCGGCTCGCTCGATTTCTGGAAAGTGGCCGTCAAGCCTGGCAAGCCGTTTGTGCTTGGCCAAGTCGGCGGAAAGCCGGTGTTCGGCATGCCGGGCAATCCCGTCTCGGCCCTCGTCACGTATCTACTGTTGGTTCGGCCCGCGCTCTTGAACATGCAGGGTGCCGCCGAATGGCGCTTGGCCAAGCGGCCGGGGTGTCTGGTGGATGAACTGGCCAACAAGGGGGATCGGCGCCATTTTGTGCGGGTAACGATCGATGACCACGGGCTTGTCCGAAGTGTCGGGGGGCAACACTCACACATGCTGGGCAGCCTGGCCAAGGCCAACGGTCTGGTCGATCTGCCCCCGGGAACCCGCTTGGCCAAGGGCGACCCAGTCAACGTGCAATTGATCGATAGCTGATCAGTCGCCACCCTGCTGGAGTTGATTGAGCTTGGACTTCGCGGCAGCCCGCTTAGCCTCCTCGTTGCGGATCACCTCCTCGAGGGATCGGGAAACACAAACCGCCATCAACTGTGCCGGGGTTTTCCCTGTCGCCTCGGAGGCGGCCTCGAGGAGTTCAGTCAACCGGGGAGGCAACACCCAGTCGCTGGAACCCTCCGGGGTTTCCGGCGATGGCTCGGCCGGCGGCTCCGCGTTCGGATTCACCACGTTGCGAATGGCGCTCCGCATTAAGCCAACCATTTGTTTGCCTTCGTTGTCAGCAAACGACTTCATCTCCCGGAGGAGATCCTTCGGCACCCAGGGGTCTTTGCCCTTGGGATCCTTCGATTTTGGGTCATCCGCCATGGTACTGCTGTCAGGATTTACCCGAGGTCATGGTTGCGATCAACCGGTCGTTCAACTCGCGGGCGGGGTTGTATCCGGCGGCGCTCAGCTTGGCGTTGAGGGCGGCCACTTCTATCAGGCGGGCCAGGTTTCGCCCGGGCCGGACCGGGATGCTCACGTGCCTCACCTTGATGCCGAGGATTCTAATCCGATCCTCATCCATCCCCAAGCGGTCGATATTTTTAACCTCCTTCCACGCTTTGAGAGTGACCACCAAATCCAGGCGCTTCTCGGTGCGGATGCTCTTCGCGCCGAACATCGCAGCAACGTTGATGATCCCGATGCCGCGAACCTCCATGTGGTAGCGGGACAACTCGGAACTGGTGCCGACGATTTCCCGGCCGTCCAGCAGGGTCACCTTGGTGATATCGTCCGAAACCAGGCTGTATCCCCGCTCGATCAACTCGAGCACCGATTCACTTTTGCCGATGCCGCTTTCTCCGCGAATGAGCACCCCGATTCCGTGAACGTCCACCATACTCCCAATGACGGTGTCCCGCGGCGCGAACAGCAGGTCCAGCTCAATCGTGGTCACGTTCACGAACCGCATGGTCACCATCGGGGTCTGGAGAATGGGCACGCCAATCTCGTTGGCAATCGATTTCAGTTCCCGGTCGATCGACAGGTTCCGCGTGAACACGATGCAGGGAATCTTGTACGAGCACAGCTTCTTGTAGCTCTTGATGCGTTCCTGCAACGGTAGTGACTTAAGATAGTATGCCTCTGCGTTGCCGATCACCTGAATGCGCTTGTATGCGATGTACTTCGTGAAGCCAGCCAGGGCCAGGCTCGGACGGTTGACTGTCGGCTCGATGATCGTTCGGCCCAACCCGCTCTTCCCGGCGATCAACTTCAACTTCAGATGTTCGGCCTGCTCCTCGAAGAACCGCTCGGTGGTGATCTTCTCGCGCTTCGGTTTTTTCTTCGTCGCCATGCTATAAATTGAACTCGGGGCCGAGATAGATTTCCCGTGCCGTGGCATCGTTCACGAGGAATTCCGCCTCGCCCTCACAGCAAACATCCCCCTTGTGGATGATATAGGCGCGGTCCACCAGCTTGAGCGTCTCGCGAACATTGTGGTCGGTGATAAGGATGCCCATCCGCCGCTCCTTGAGCTTGCGCAGAATCTTCTGCACCTCGTAAACCGCGATCGGGTCGATCCCGCTGAACGGCTCGTCGAGCAGCAGCATCCGCGGGCTGGTCACCAGCGCCCGCGTGATTTCCAGCCGCCGCTTCTCCCCACCACTCAAGGTGTATGCCTTGTTCCTGGCTAGGGTGGTCAGGTCGAGTTCCTCAAGCAGCGACTTGAGCCGGGCCTTCTGCTCCAGCTTGTCGGACGTGCAGGTCTCGAGGATCGCCAGGATGTTCTGCTCCACCGTCAGCTTGCGGAACACCGACGGCTCCTGGGTCAGATAACCGATACCCCGCCTCGCACGCTGGTGCATGGGCAGGGCGCCGATCGACTTGCCCTCGAAGAGCACCTCGCCCTCGTCCGGCCGCACCAGCCCGACAATCATGTTGAACGAGGTCGTTTTGCCCGCGCCGTTCGGGCCCAGCAGGCCAACGACCTCCCCGGGCGACACGGAGATCGTCACGCCGTTGACCACGCGCCGTTTCTTGTACGCCTTGGCCAAGCCTTTCGCCTCAAGCAGACTCATGGCGTCCTCTTTTCCATTTCGTACTGTTTTTTCGTTCGCCCACGCATTTTTGCGATCGTTTTCGGGTT
This sequence comes from uncultured Verrucomicrobiota bacterium, assembly GCA_913045395.1. Lineage (GTDB taxonomy): Bacteria > Verrucomicrobiota > Verrucomicrobiia > Limisphaerales > UBA1096 > UBA1096. The sequence continues at coordinate 6,569 of CAJWPV010000039.1, forward strand.
CAACGTCATCTTCCAGCGGCCGGTGGCCCTGAGACGTTTGGTTTGCGGACTGAACACAACCTCGCTGCCACGCAACTCGCCCTCGGCTGTCTTGAGCACCGGGTCGCCTGTCAGGCGCAACAACCCCGTGCCAAGGTTGTAAATTGCCGCTTGGCCAAGCGCAACCACTGGCTCTCCCTCGAGCCATGTGCGAATTTCCACGCTTGGCTCGCCAGTCAGCCGCACCGTCTCATCCGACGTGGAGTACACCAGGCGCTCGCCCGCATACCGCATTGTGTTTTCGCCGGTCGTCGATACGTCCAAGCCGCCGGTTGCATCGAGCGATACCAAGCCGGCCTCGCCCGGGTCGATCTCCGTCACGACACGCTGCGCCTGAACCCGCAATCCCTCCTCACCGCTCATCACCACGTTGCCGGTGAAAATCGCCGAGTCCAGCCCCTTGGCATTCACCGCCTGCCGATACTCGAACGAATCGCAAACGACTAAAAGCGGCTCGCCGCCTGGTTCTTTTTTTGCAGCCTTGCCGCTGTCGACAGGCAATAGAAATCGTCCATCGCCCCTGGGCCGTGGCAACTGCATCTTTACTCCCCCGCTCGCCCGGAAAACGCCATCGACTCGTGACAGCTCGACCGAGCGCGCCTGGCCGCTTTGCATGCCAAGTTTCCATTTTGGTTCACCACGGAAATGGATCTTGTTCTGCACCAAGTCATAAGTGGCCGTTTGCGCCATAAGTTGATCCTCCCCTTGTGCTAGCCTGATGCCGACTGCTGCGTTGATCGATTCCACAACTCCACCGGTGCCCTTGGCCAAGTGCACGTTCAGAAAACTGCATTGCAGCCGGCTTTCTCCGCGAGCCAGCCGAACCGCGCCGATGTAGCGCGCAAAGCCGGTTTTCTCCCGGGTCGCAGACTGGAACAAAAAAACATTGGAGCGGATTTCGAGCAGCCGGCCATCGCCGCCGTTCGCCGTCGCGCCCCTTAACGCATTAAAACCAAGGAACCCCCCCTCACCCTCGGAGTCCGCCGGAAGTTTCATGTAGACATCCCCCTCGGCGTTCACGGATTGTGCCTCACGTTGAATCATCAGCAGATTGGCCCGGCCGGATCGCTTGCCCATTGTCCAGCTTGGGTTGCCCTTTAACACAATCAACCCGGTAACCAGGTCATAGTCGGCCTGCTCACTGGTGGTTTTGATTTGATCGGCTTGCATCACCACACTACCGGCTGCCCGGATCGTTTGCACCTCCCAGTCGTCCTCTCTCATGCCAACCGCGATTGAATCGCTGTTCAGTGTGCCGTCGGCATCGATCACCGAAACTGAACCGCGAAAAACGGCCCGGCCCGGCTCGAGTTCAAATAGGCGGGAAGTGATTCGAAGCAGCTCCGGCTCGGCGCTGGGTGTGTCGTTGTTTTTCCGCGCTTGGCCAATCGGCAGGCGGCTGAAGTTTTTATCCAGCCTGGCCTCGACATTGCTCGACACGGACAAAGTCGGCCCGGCCAGGTTCCCGAAAAAACCGACGCCCCTCAGTTGCATCTGGCCATCACCCGTGGAGAGAGAGAGTTCGCCGGGCGAGCGGATCGTTTTTTTGTCCTGATCATAGAGACACTCGCTGGCGGTAAAAACGAGGTTTGTTTTCCCCGCGGCAGTGACGGTGACCAGTCGCGGATCAGTCAACGCCAGCGTGCCATCCGCCTGAAAAACAGCCTCGGTGCCGGTGAGGATGGAGACTCGGAGACTGTCAGCCGATTTTTCCGCAATGCGGAACCGCCCGGTACTCGCCGCCGCCTGGCCAAGCGCCTGGCTTGGATTGGCGGCCAAAAGATACGCCGCAAAAACCGTGATCATCCATTTCGCCTTCGTCAACACAACTGCGGCAAGTGTGAAATCGGCACGCGGACTTGCAAAGGTTTTACTGAGCGCCATCGAAAAAAACCTAGGCCTTGGGCGGCAACTGAAACTCGTCCGCATGGTACGAGCTGCGCACCATTGGCCCGCTGGCCACGTGCCGAAATTCCATCTCCAGCGCCTTGGCCCTATACTCGTCGAACTTCGCCGGCGGCACGTACTCCGCCACCGGCAAATGACAGAGGCTCGGCTGCAAGTATTGGCCCAGCGTGAGGATGTCGCACTTGGCCAGGCGCAGGTCACCCATCGCCTCAAACAGTTCCGACTCCGTCTCTCCGAGGCCAAGTATCAAACCGGACTTGGTGTAAACCGCATCGCCGCTCCACTCCTTGGCCTT
>CAJWPV010000040.1 GCA_913045395.1 uncultured Verrucomicrobiota bacterium
CTATCGGTTAGGACGCCGCCCTCTCAAGGCGGAAAGACGAGTTCAATTCTCGTACACGCTACCATCTCGCTGATGCTGCGGCCGCCAAGCCAATGACTCCCTTTCAAATCATCTTCACTCCCGCCGCCGCCGCAGAGTTGGGTACACTGCCCAAGGAGCTGCAGTTGGAGATTCTGGGGGACTTTCGCGGCCTGCCAAACGATGTTCGCAGCGATGAGATGGACAACTTCGGCCGGCTTAATCGCGACGGGCGGCACTTGTTCCGTTTCCGGCTCGGCAACTACCGGGTGTACTTTGAGCGGCACGACCTGGGAGTGCTGATTCACCGCATCCTTCACGCGAAAAAACAGCTTAGGGATTTTCTTTACCGCAACAAACTGCCGGGCGGGGAGGACCGCATCCTGGAGGAGACACCGGAATTTTGGAAGCTGATCGAGTCGGCCAAGTCGAGCGCCTGCTAGGCTACTGTAGATCCTCGCCCAGTTCCACGTTCCAGTAGGCCATGTCGAGAAAGTGCCGCCAGCTCTCGTGGTAGTGCATGCTGAAGCGCACCTGCATGAACGGATGCCAACGAGGTTTTCGAGGCTGCCGGATCAGGTGCATCCCGGCCTGCTCCGGCGTGCGGTTGGATTTACGGGAATTGCACGGGACACAGGAGCAGACGATATTTTCCCACGAGGTCGGGCCGTCCTGTTGCCGCGGCACGACGTGATCCAGATTCAGATCCCGCGTGTCATGTTTTTTGCCACAGTATTGGCAGGTGTTTTTGTCGCGCTGGAAAATATTGTGCCGCGTGAACTTGACCTCCTTGCGCGGCATGCGGTCGTACACCATCAGCAGGATAACGCGCGGCAGGCGCAGCTTGATGCTCACGCCATGGATGCTCTCGGGATCCGGTTCATCCTCGGAAAAATCGGCCCACTGGTGAAAACCGAACGTGTTGAAATCGCCGTCCTCGCTGTGCACGACCTGCGCGTTGCCCTCAAAGAGCATCGTCAATGCCCTGCGGGCGGAACAGATGTTCACCGCCTGCCAAAGCCGGTTCAATACCAGAACCGGCTGATGTAACAGCGCTTCCATGGCCGGAAAAGTGGCCGGGAAGCTATCACGGCCATTTCGGTGAAGTCAAACACCTGCGCAAAACGAACAAATTATGCTTCAAACCGGCCCCTGCAGATGATAGTTGGGCGGCTCTATCCACATGAAAATACCGACAATCCTCCTCGCCACTTGCCTGCTTGCGCTTGGCCAGGCGCCGGCCGGGGCGGCCAAGCGACCAAACATCCTGTTCATGATGTCCGACGACCACGCCTCCGAGGCCATCAGCGCCTACGGCTCTTGGCTCAAGGATTACTGCCACACGCCGACCCTCGACCGGCTCGCCGCTGAGGGCATGCGCTTCACCAGCGTCTGCTGCAACAACTCCATTTGCTCGCCCAGCCGCGCCAGCATCATCAGCGGCCAATACTCACACGTCACCGGCGCACTCAACCTCGGTTGCCGACTCAAGCCGAACGCCCCGAGCTACATCCGTGAGCTTACCAACAGCGGCTACGATACGTGTGTCGTCGGCAAGTGGCACATGCAGCAGTTCCCGCGCGGCACTGGCGACTACGCGGTGACCGTTGGCCAGGGCAGCTACTTCAACCCAACACTGCATCGCCCCGATGGCAGCCAGGAAAAGTATGAGGGTTACTACGCCGACCGCTACGCCGACTGGGCGCTTAAATGGTTGAAGCAACGCGACAAGGAAAAGCCGTTTTACCTCAGCCTGCACTTCAAGGGACCACACGAATATTTTGAGTACCCCAAACGCTGGGCCAAGCTGCACGAGGGCGTGAAAATCCCTGAGCCGCCCAGCCTGCACGAGGACATCACCAAGACCAGCCCGTTGCTCAAGGGCAAACATTACTCGGTCATGTACGATGACGAGGGGCCAAAAAGTTTTTACCTCGTTTACCAGGACTACCTGGCCAAGCGCTCCGCTGATCCCACTGAACGCCGCTCGCTTGCCTACCAGCACCTCATCCACAAATACCTGCGCTGCGTCGCCGCAATCGACGACAACGTCAAGCGCGTGCTCGACCACCTGCAAACCGAAGGCATCCTGGATGACACGCTCATCATCTACACCAGCGACCAAGGCTACTGGCTGGGCCAACACAACATGCACGACAAACGGCTCATCCTCGAGGAGTCACTCAAGATGCCGTTTATCGTCCGATATCCAAAAGAGATCAAAGCCGGAAGCGTAAGTTCCAAACTCGGCATGAACATCGACTTCGGCCCAACCATGCTCGACTACGCCGGCATGAACATCCCCAGCGTGATGCAGGGCGTGAGCCTCCGGCCACTGCTGAGGGGCGTCGAACCAACCGACTGGCGGGAGTCGATTTTTTATGCCTACTACAATCGCCCCCCCAAGCATTGGGGCATTCGCACCGAGCGATACAAGCTGATCCGTTTCCCTGACACCGAGGCGGTTGAGTTTTACGACCTGCACGAAGACCCCGCCGAGATGTACAACCGCGCCGCCGAGCCGGCCTATAGAAAGCAGATAGCCTCCACCCAAAAACAACTCGACGCGCTGATGACCAACACCGGCGTCACCCGCAAATTCCTCCTTAAAAAAATGGGCGACAACACCAAACCCCCCCCGCGCCTACACAAAAAACGCAATAATAGAAAAGTGAAGTGAGTTAGGCGCCTGGCCAAATGGTTATTCCAGGGTCTTTGTCCAGTTGATGAATTCCTGATGTTGGTCGGCTTGGAATCGGTTTGTGTCGTCGGGGGCAAGCCAAGCGAATGAGCCTTTGGCGATGCGCGGCTTGGCCGATCGGACTTTGTCGATGACTTCGACTACTGCGCTGAAATCGGCGTAACGATCGCGCTTGGGTGTGACAACCAAACATGGCTTCGGCAGCACAAGGCCAAGCACATCATCGTAGTCGAGTGGCATCTCGCTCTCTCGTCCATCGAAGAGGCCAAGGCGCGGTTGCAGCGAGTGTTGTTCCCATAGTCGCCGGTTGCCGCCGGTCGCCCTAGCATTGGCGGCATCTCGCAACGGAGTCCAGCCACTGAAACAGGCCACGCCAGCGACGCGATCATCGAGCGCACCGGCATACATCGCAGTCAGCGCGCCGCTTGAATACCCAAGCAGGAACACCCGCTTGATGTCGAACTCAGGGATCGCGCTTTTTGATGCACCCCTTCCCTCGACGGCGAAACTCACCGCAGCCCGGGCGTCCATCACCATCCGGCCAAGTTTCGACCAGCTCGGGTGGTTTTTGTAGAAGTCGCGACCCTCGAGCAGTCGCAGGCCAAAGCCGCATTGATCGTAGGCGATGACGGCGAAACCGTTCTCGGCCAAACGATGATAAACCGTGGTGCCTTGTACGCCGTAACCTTCGTTGTAGCCGCTATGATGGGAGAGCGGATGCAGCCAGACGACCACCGGCGCGGGTGTGGTCAGGCCTTCCTTAAAAAACAGGTTTCCACGCACGCCGTGGCCAAAGCGGATTGGTACCCGGCGTACGCCCCTGGGCGTCCAGCGGTCGTGCGTCATCAAACTCGACTCGGCGTCAGTGAAAAAATCCGCTTGGTCGACCGGCGGCAAAGTCTTCGGTGCTTGGCCAAGCGACCATTTGATGCGTTCGATGGAAGGAGCGTTCTTGGCGATAGCTAGGCGGGCTGCATTTTGCTGGCTGCGCCACTGTTTCCAGTCGAAGTCGTGGATCAATTGCTCGGGAAAGTCCACGTGCTTGGTCAAGCCGCGGCCAAAAGCCAGGTCTATCCAATCGAGATTACGCTGCCGATCAGCCCGGCTGACCTGTTCCGGCGGCGGGCCGGATGAGTGGCCGCCTGTGCGGTAATCAATCCGCAGGTTTTGCTCCGCGCCGAGGAGCCGATAAACAGAGCGGCCTTCGATGTAGGCCTTCTCGACGGCAAAGGTCGGCTCAGCGCCGTCGTTGTGCGCGGTGTGAATCAGGCAGTGGCGCGGCGCGATCAGCCCATACCAGCCGTGGGCGTCGATCGGCAGTTCATTCTCGCGACCGGTAAAGTCGCGGAGCGATGGAAGAAACCATTCACTAGGAAAATCGGATGGCGCCTCGGCGTAGGTGTTGCGACTGGTGAACCGGTAAGGGCAGGACGCGGGTGAACCCGGACTGCGGGCGACGACGCAGGTAATGCGCTCATCGAAAGCGCCAGCAATCATCGCCTGTTTGCCGTAACGCGAAAACCCGATGATCGCGATTTTGTCGGCATCGATTTCGGCGACGGATTGATCACCCAGAAGATAATCGATGCAGCGACTGGCCAGCCAACCCTTGGTGCTGATTTCAGTCCAGGTGGCCCTTGGATATTCCTTGCGTAGGGTCTGCCAGACGCTGTCGTAGCCCGGGTAGTCGGCCTCTCGGTGGTGACTGTCCACGCCTGGAAACAGGCAGACGGCGTAGCCGCGTTTCAGCGCATCCTCACCCCAGTAACGCTGATAAAACCGGGGCGCGGTAAGCAGCAGTGGAAACGGGCCGTTGCCATCAGGCAACCAAAGCGCCATCTCGAAGGCGACACGATTCGGAGTGGCCAGCGTGACGCGAATTCGCCGCCGGATGGAACCATTATCGTGCACTTTTTCGCTGGTGACTTTGGCCCCGGTAATCTGCGGTGTTTCGGCGGGAAAACTGCCGATGAAATATTTGATGAGCAACGAGCGGATTTCCTCCTGTCGCTCTTCCCAATCATCGATCGACTGAACCTTACGACCATCGAGAAACTCAAGCAGAGGCGGCAACTCAGCGCGTGTATACACTTCGCCAAGCGCCGTAAATGAACTCAACAAAACGGCGGAAACGAAAAGCCAAAGGCAAATTAAGCGCGATGTGTTCAAACCGCACTGCTACCACTCCGGCCAAGCGGCAACAAGCCAATCGTTGTCATAACAAACCCTATGGGACTTTATTTCAACTCTTCACCCTCAACACAAGCATCGGGATCTTAATTGTGTTCTTCATGGAGAATCCAGTCTGGCTCTAATTCATAGTGGCGAGGTAGGCAACCAGATCGCGAATCTGTCGCAGGTTAAGAATCGTTTTGGGGTCGGGCATCGTGCCAACGGGTTTCGATTGGGATTTAATTTCGGATGTGGCAAAGGATTCCCGTGAGTTGTCAGGTAGATTGACGGTTATGCCGTTATCACTCTCGCTCATCAACGTACCACTGACCGTGCGCCCGTCCGTGAGTTGCACTGTGACGATCCCGTAACCAGGGACGATTTCAGCCTGTGGATCGACGATGGACTGGAGCAGATATTCGCGCGAATGGCGTTTGGCGATGCCCTCCAAGCTCGGCCCAACCTGTTTGTCGATCTGTTTCAGCGCATGACACTTCGAGCATTGGGCCTGTGCGTGGCCGAAAAAGATACCACGACCTTTTTCGGCATCACCGCCCTGCAGGGCAACGCCATAGCGGGTCATGACACCCTCCTTGTTAATGGAATTTTGATACTGCTCCAGTTGCAACTTGAGCTCCGTGTAGTCACGCGTGGCAGTGGTGGCGGTTTCGAGAACTTCCAGCTGGATATCCGGAGCGATTCTCCCCGCGATCAGTTCCTTGACGAGTTGTTCGATGATCGACTTCTTTGACGGCAGCCTTGGCACCATTTTGATCGCCCGCTGCAGTTCAACGGTGTCACCGGAATTTTTGAGTGTCGCCAGCAGGTAGCTATTGACGGCAGACCTGCCCTGTTTGGCCCCCGTCAACTCCTGCGCGGCGACCACGCGAAGTTCAGGAGACTTGGAGTACAGGGCCTTGACGCCGACCGAAGTAAACAGGGCGAGATCCTGTTTCCTTAGCCAGCGCAGCCATGCCTTGCGCACGGCGCTGCGTTGTCCTTCGTCCAATATGAAGCCAGCCACTTGATCCCGTTGTGCCTTGTTCGGCTTGATGCTTTGTAATACCGCGATGGCTCGTCGCGAAACCTTGTCGTCAGCGTCATTTGCCAAAGACCAAATTTCAGGGCCAATAGCCGCACTGAGCGTGTCCAGGTCACCCGCTGGAATGGGAAAATAACGCCCGTCTATTGGATCCAGTGTCGATGCCTGCGGCCAGGATTGGAGGGCGTAAAGCGCTTCAACACGTAGAGCGCGACTCAAATTTGGAGTGGCTAGGAAACCGGAGATGCGCTTGGCGGAGGCGATGGTGCCGAGGCGACGATTGGCGGCAATTGCACGGACGTTAACCGGGGCCGAATGTTGCGGATCGAGCGCCGCCGCAACTGCGGCAAGGGCCTTTGGGTGCTCCACAAAGGTTTGAGGTGCAGCTTCGTCGTAGATGGCTCGGACGGCGTCGCTCATGACTTGTGGTGAAGCATCGTTGACAAAGGCCGTCAATTCCTTGACGGCCCGTAGTCGCCTGAGGGCGACGACGGCAGCAATACGCATGGCCTCCGAAGGGTATCCGGCGTAGGCTTCCAGCTCTCTTGGTGTGGCAACGCCGACCAGGCCGGTGACGCCGGCATGGCGCAAAACGGGTTCCTTGTTGTCAGCCGCAACGATCAGTTCGGTGAGGGCGCCCAACGCATTCTTGCTCTTGAGCTTGCCGCAGGCGATGCCGGCCATCAGTCGCACGCGCGGCGACGGATCGCGAAGCAGGACAGGTATTCGGTTGTCGGGATCAAAGCCAAGCTCGCCTGCCCAGCGGGCGGTCTGGGCACGCAGTTCATCACTGTCGTCGGCACACAGAACCGCAAGCAAGTCCCGATCCCTGTGCTTAAGTTGACCAAGTCCCCACAAACTGTGCAGTCGCGGGAGAAACTCGGCCTTGCGATCCGCTGCCAAGACGTGCAGGGCCTTGATCTCACGACGGGCGACAAGTGCAAACTGCGCTTGCTGGCGGATTCGGCGATCGGTGTGGCCAAGAAGTGCAAGCAGTTCAACAACGGTCTGCTTGTTGAAGCCTTTGGCCAGGATCGCCTTTACCTGGACCATCTTCTGCGTATCGGTGCCTGCCTGCAGGGTCCACAGTTGGCTCATCCCGCCACTCGGCCTCCAGAGGGTGAAATAGAGGCGTCCATCCGGTCCAAAAGTCGACGTTAACACCTGCCAGGCGAGTCCTTGGATGGGGATGTGATCGCCCTGTCTTTTGAAACCGGCCCCGTCGGCGATCATCCTGAAGGCACGAATATCACCGTTTCCACCCAGGAAAAAATGATCCCTATAGGCGCCGCCCAGTGCCGTGCCCGGCTGAAACGAGAATGCGGCCGGGGCGTTCCAGCTGTTCTCAATGGCAGGCAGGAGGTGAGAAGGCTGACCCTTGTGAAATGGAACCCACATCTTCTCTACCAGCCACGGGTTGTAGAGGTCCTCCCGCGCAGCCCGAACCAGGGTGGTGTTCCGATATTGATAATACATGCGCCATCCCGAGTCCGAACCTTCAGGCAGATAGACAAGACGCTCCCGCTCCCCTTGGAAATCAGCGTCATGGTCGACGGTAAAGATATTGCCATGGTTATCAAAATCGAAGTACTGGCAGTTGCGCAGACCACTGGCAAAAACCTCGAACTCGCTTCCGTCAGGGTTGCAGCGCAAGATGCAGCCGGAATGCGGGTTACTGACACGCGTCCCCTTTTTTGTCAGGACATCCACACCACGATCGCCCATGCTCCAATAGAGCTTGCCGTCATAGCCTTGGACAATGCTGTGGAGGTCATGATTGCCGTAGCCGATGTGGGGGGCGAAGCCATGGGCAATGCTCTCCCTGCGGTCCGACACCCCGTCGCCATCTGTATCGGTCAACTTCCAGAGATCGGGAATAATCGTGGTGTAGACGTGTCCGTCGATCGGCGTGACGCTGTGGGCAACTCCAGTCAGGGCTTTGTTGAAGCCGTCGGCAAAAAGTGTCGCCTTGTCATACACCCCATCGGCGTTCTCGTCTTGCAGTGTGTAGATCTTCTCGCTGCGCACCGACAAGTCCCTGACGTCCACCTTGCCGTCACCGTTGTAGTCGCCCACTCCCTGGCGAGCGGCGATTTGTCGTGAGTAATTCTCCATTATCCACTGGCGCTTTGCTTTTATGGATATCAGTTCCATGTCCTGTTCGTGTAGGAACGGCGATTGAATAAGGCTGATCTCCTCACGCTGCTGCCGAACAGTCTCGGTGACGTAGACCGTACCGTCGGAACTGACCCCAACCCCCATGATCGGCTTGGGCATGGAATCGCCCCCCATGACAGGCACCGCCAGCAGTCCGTCACGCCCGATCAATGTGCCTGAAACCACGGGCCGCTTGGCAGCGACCGCGTCCGCAGCCATATGGGCAGTCGCACTCTGCATCGCCATTGAAAGCAGCAGGATCATTAGTTGACTATTAACGATTCTTCCAAGGGATGTTTTGGCTTTGGGCGTAGGCGTCCAAACACGCTTCGATTCTTTAAGAGTCGATTTTTGGCTCATCAGACATTTTAGTGAGTGGAGTCGGGAGGGAGTTGTGAAGGGGTCATGGCGTGACCGGTTGTTCTGTCTCAATGTCGCGGTAGCCGAATCCCTTCGCAAGAACGACCTTGTCATCTTTG
>CAJWPV010000041.1 GCA_913045395.1 uncultured Verrucomicrobiota bacterium
CCGCCTTGGTCGCGGAGGCGGCCAGCGTGCAAAAAATCATCGCCGGCAACCCGGTGAGAAAATCGCGGCCGACCACGGCGTCCATGTCGCAAATCAGCGTTGCGTCGTAACGGGTTTCGCCGATGGCAACGTGCGCGGGAGCGGAGCGGCCACGCCGCTCGAGCCGGGGAAACGACGCCGCGACATAACGCACTTTCTCGCGTCGTAACGGCACGTCGAGGCGCACTTCCCGGCGGATCGGGGCGACGCCGGTCTCGAAGATAACGTATGCCAGGTCGGGATGCTTTGCGCCGCCGAGGATGCGATCGACGAACCTGATCTCGGAGGCGAGAAACTCAGGTCCGCCCAGTGTCGAGTGAATGCGGCGGAGGGAAACGAGTGCATTCTCCCGGTCATCGGTGGCAAGGTTCCACAGGCAGAGCGCGTGCAGAAAATCGGTGAACGGATTGACGAACGCGCCGTAGTCCAGAGCGATGTCCGGCTGGAGTTCGTCGAGCTTCGCGCGGCGGATGGCTCGCTCGTATTCGCCGGCGGACTTCCTGGCGGCGACGATGCGGCGGGCGTTGCGGACGACCTCGGCGTCCTGCTCGGCGTGCGCCTGGCGCAGTTCGACGAGCGCGGCGTCCGCTTGGCCAAGCTGCAAATAATTAAGCGCTTGGTAGGTGTTTAGCATCACGCGGTCATAGCCGCGCCCCTCGTACGGCAGGGCGGCCAGGTTCGTGAGCAAACCGGTGGCTTCCTTCGACAGGCGCACCCTTGCTTGGCGGTCGTAAAAACGGATGCGATTTTCCGCCTGCTCGAACGCTTGGTTGCTGGCTGCGAACTGGCCAGCAGCCCGCAGCGCCGCGCCCTGCTCGAGAAACCACACCACTGCGTCCCGTGATTCGCTGCGCTGGTTGGCCTCCTGAGTGGCGAGTTGTGCGGCCCGCTCGATGCTGCCGCTGTTCCATGCGCCGCGAAACGCCCCGGTCTGGCTTACGTAGCTGGCACAGCCGGTCAGGAGCAGCACAAAAACCGGGTAGCATAGGCATCGCATGGGCGACGACGGTACCGCTTGGCCAGGCGCTCGCCAATGCCGGAGCGCTGCTGCTGGAATTGGCGTGCCGAGGCGTTGTCGGCGTGGCAGTTTTCGGCCGGTGGGAAAAATCATCGGCATTGACCTTGGCACGACCAACTCGCTGGTGGCTGTTGTGGAGTCCGGCATTCCGTTGGTACTGGCTGATGGCCGGGGGCAGCGGCTGACACCATCCGTGGTGCGTGTCCCGGCCTCCGGCGAGCCGGTCGTTGGCTGGGAGGCCCGGCGCGGTCGAGTTGCGCATCCGGAGACGACCGTCACTTCCATCAAGCGGTTCATGGGACGCCGGGGTGACGAGGTGAATTCAAATGGTGACACGATGGCGTATCCCGTCCACGCCGAGGGCAGCGGCCCGGTGGTGGTGCCGTTGCAAGGACGCGACTGGTTACCGGAGGAACTTTCTGCCGAGATCCTAAAAACGCTCCGGACGATTGCCGCTGAGGGCATGATCGACCGGCCCGAGGCGGCGGTAATCACCGTGCCGGCCTATTTCAACGATGCCCAGCGCAATGCCACGCGCAAGGCCGGTGAGTTGGCCGGGCTGCGGGTGGAGCGCATTATCAACGAGCCGACCGCTGCGGCGCTGGCCTACGGGCTTAACTCGCTGAAGGAAAAATCGAAGGTGGCGGTCTACGACCTCGGTGGCGGAACGTTCGACCTCTCGATCCTCGAGTTGAACGAGGGCGTGTTTCAAGTGTTGGCCACCTGCGGCAACACACGGCTGGGCGGCGACGATATCGACCGCGTGCTGGTCGATCACTTTGCGGAACAAATTGGCCAAGAGGTTGGGCCAAGCGCCGCCGCTGAACCGGCGATTTTGGCTCGCTTGACCGAGGCGGTGCAGGAGGCCAAGGCGCGGTTGTCGAAGGAACTCAAGGTTGCCATCACACTGCCATTCCTCACGCCGGAGTTCAGTTTCGAGCACACGCTGACGCGGGAGCAACTGGAGCTCCTGGCCAAGCCGATCGTCACCCGCACGCGCGAGTATTGTCTCAAGGCGCTGGCCGACGCTGGCTTGGCCAGCGGCTATCTTGATCAGCTGATCCTTGTCGGAGGACAGACGCGTATGCCGCTCGTGCGCGAGTTTGCCTCGGAAGTTTTTGGCTGCGACGAAGGTGGGCCGGAACTGAACACCTCGCAGAACCCGGACGAGGCGATTGCGCTGGGCGCGGCGATTCAAGGCGGGATTTTGTGCGGCGACTTCAGCGGCATGCTGCTGCTCGACGTGACGCCGCTCTCGCTGGGCATTGAGACGTTCGGCGGATTGATGAACGTCATCATCCCGCGTAACACGACGCTTCCCGTAAAGCGCGGCGAGGCATTTACGACCGTGGCTGACTACCAGAAGGAGGTGCTGATCCACGTGCTGCAGGGTGAGCGCGAAAAGGCGGCTGACAATTGGAGCCTGGGGCGGTTCACGCTTGAGTTCGAGCCGCAGCCCAAGGGCGTGGCCAAGGTGGGGGTGCAGTTTGAAATCGATGCCGATGGCATCCTGCACGTGCTTGCGCGCGACCTCAAAACCGGCAACGAAAAGCTCGTCGAGATGAGCTCAGCCGTGGAGGTCGATGACGCCGAGGTGCAGCAGATGATCGAGGAATCGGTTGAGCATGCCTTCGACGACATCGAGGATCGCCGCTGGATCGAGGCCAGGCTGCGAGCAAAACAGACGACCGCCGCCACTCGCAAGGGGCTGGAGTCGCTTGGCGACGAGTTGGAGGAGGATCAGCGCGGAGCTATCGAGTCGGCCTTGGCGTCAGTGGAGTCGTTGCTGGCTAGGCGGGAAAACGGCGACGCAGTAACGGCTGCCCAGCTCAGGGAAGCCAACAGCAAACTGGATGCGGCGACCCAGCCGCTCGCGGGGCTGATGATGGATCGCGTGATGGCGGAGATGCTCGAGAAGCGCGGCGTATTGCCCGGTTAATTTTTTGCCGGAAGCTTGATGTTGCCGAGCGCCTTGTTGCGAAAACCGGTGCTGGACTTCTTCTTGATATCCGAGCCCTCGACGTGCCGGATTTCGTCGTGATCCACCTCCACGGCGCGCTCCTCGGGGTTCGGATGTGGCGCCCGTTGGTCCTTGGGTTGCGGATTGATGAGGACGATGACGCTGCGGCCGGCTTCGCGCGGCTTTGTGTCACAACTTCCCCACGGCTTGATCTTCTCTATGAACGCCTCGATGGTCTGCACGCCGACATGTTTCGTGCGAAGCTCCTTGCCGCGGAAACGCAGGATCACCTTGACCTTCATGCCTTCGCAAAGGAAATCGATCGCGTGGTTCAACTTGAATGTGAAGTCGTGAGGGTCGATGTTCGGGCGAAGCTGGATCTCCTTGATTTTGACCGAGACAGTGGCTTTTTTCTGCTCCTTGCGGAGTTTTTTCTGCTCGTAGGAATATTTTCCGTAGTCGGTGATCCGGCAGACCGGCGGCTTGGCATTGGGGGAAATCTCGACCAGATCCAACCGCTGCTCCTTGGCCATTCGCATGGCTTCCTGAATAGAATGAATCCCTAACTGTTTCCCATCATCCATCAGGAGCCGAACTTCCCTGGCTCGAATCCTCCCATTAACGCGCTCCCTTGGTGCCCGATACGGACGCCTTCCGCCTCTGGGGCGACTCAAAGCGCGCCCCCCATGCCGTGGTATATCATATAGTCTATGTTTTTAGCCCGTCATTGGACGGGGCTGGAGCAAATGCTATTTTTTGGCAACGCCTTTGCAAGCCAAATTTTCGCAAAAAGAGGGCAACGCGGATGCCAAGTGGCCGGGGGTGGCCCTTGGCCAGGGGAATATCTTTGCGGCCAAGCAGCCGGCCCGATACAGTTGCCAACCGAAGCCGCATGAAATTTTCAAACGCCATGATGGATTGGTATCGCTTGGCCAAGGTCGGATTGCTGCTGCAGATTGGCGTGCTTGCGTTTGGCCAGGCGCAGGCGCAGTTGGCTCCACCACCACCGCCAGCCAAGATAAACATCACCGTCAGCAACGGTAAATCGCTCGCCGGCTGGCGCGTGCCGGTTGGCGACTGGAAATTGGTGAAAAGTGCCGTCAAGTCGTCGGACAACCCGAAGGCATTTACGCTCATCGAGGGCAAAGGCGTGCTCATCAACGGTGACACGGGACGTGCCAACAATCTGTTCAGCAAACACGAACACGGCGACGTGATGGCGGTCATCGAGTACATGGTGCCGCAGGGCTCGAATTCTGGAATTTATTTTCAGGGCCGATATGAGATTCAGATCCTTGACAGCTATGCGAAAAAGAAAATTACCTTTGGCGATAACGGCGGCATTTACGAGCGCTGGGCTGATGGCAAGGGTTTCGAAGGCACCGCGCCGATCATCAATGTCAGCAAGGCACCGGGCGAATGGCAGAAATTTATCGTCACCTTCCGCGCGCCGCGCTTTGACAAAACCGGTAAAAAGGTGGAGAACGCCAAGTTTGTGAAAGTGATCCACAACGGACAATTAATTCACCACAACATCGAGGTGACCGGCCCGACCCGCTCCGCCGGTTTCAACGACGAAAAACCCACCGGAGCGTTGATGCTCCAGGGCGACCACGGCCCGGTGGCTTTTCGCAAAATCATCCTGAAACCGGCCAAGTTGGACTGAACCGCTTGGCCAAGATCAACCACCACCCACTTCCATGGAACCCAAACCTGCACCCACCACACTCTCCGGCATCATTCGGCATCTTGGCCCCGGGCTGATCATCACCGCCACCATCGTCGGTTCCGGCGAATTGATCGCCACGCCCAAGTTGGCGGCCGAGACTGGTTATAGCCTCCTCTGGTTCATTATCCTTGGTTGCTTAATCAAGGTCTTCGTCCAGGTTGAGTTGGGGCGCTACACAGTCACCCACGGCAAGACGACGCTCGAGGCGATGAATAGTGTGCCGGGGCCAAAGCCGATCGTTTCGTGGATGGTTTGGTTTTGGGTCATTATGTACATCGGATCGACGATGCAAGTTGCCGGGATGATGGGGGCGATTGCCAGTTTGGTGGTCAGTGATGGATCGGGCTGGCATCTGGCATTGATCGTCGGGGTAGCAGTCATCTGTATCGCACTTTTGCTTTCCGGCAGATACCGATTAGTGGAGGCGGTGTGTATTGGCATGGTGGTGTTGTTCACCATCTTCACACTAGTGGCGCTGGGCTCGCTTCAGTTCACCGAGCAGTTCGCCATCAAGGGCAGCGATGTTGTCAGCGGACTTAAGTTCTCGTTGCCCGATGACTTTACCACGGCGTTCGGCGCCTTTGCCATCATCGGCGTCGGAACGTCCGAACTGATTTATTATCCCTATTGGTGTTTGGAAAAAGGCTACGCCAAGTTCACCGGCAAAAACGACGACACCGTTGGGTGGCTCGACAGGGCGCATGGCTGGCTCAATGTGATGAAGTGGGATGCATGGGTGTCATGTGTCATTTACACTGGCGCAACGGTGGCTTTTTATTTGCTGGGTGCAGCCACACTTTACAGCGCTGGTCTTGAGGTCGGCGACGAGGGGATGATCGCTACGCTTTCGCAAATGTACGAAAGTGCATTCGGCGCGACAGGCGCTGTGGTATTTAAGATAGGCTGTTTCTGCGTTTTGTTTTCCACCATTTTTGGTGCCACCGCTGCTAACGCCCGGCTATTTGCGGATGCTGTACCCATATTCAAAATTAAACAGTACGAGTCTGAAGAGGATCGACACAGGATGGTCAAGATCGGCTGCGTGGTATTGCTGGTACTTTCTTGCCTGATTTTCGCTTTGTTTGGCAAACCGGTGACATTGGTGTTCATGGGGGCGTTTGCTCAAGGTGCTCTAATGCCGTTTCTCGCATTGGCGGCCATTTACTTTCTGTTCACGCGAGTGGACCGTCGTTTACACCCGGGGCTTGTTTGGAAAAGTTTCCTAGTTTTTTCTGCAGCATGCATGATGTTAATTGGAGCATATTCGGCGGTGAAAGAAGTTTCCAAGCACCTGCCGGGGAAAGAGGAATCCACCATGGTCACACCTGCTGGAACTGGTGGCCAAGGCGAAACACGAACTGAGTCAGCGAAGTAAAATGGCTTTTACTGAGTTTATTAAAGTCATCAACACAAGCGATTTACCCGGGCTGGGGCCGGAGGTGAGGTCGTCAGCGCAGCCCAGCGCGGCTCTTGCCCAGGCTGTGGATGCGCTTGGATTGGGTGGCGCGGCCGCTGGCCTGGCCAAGGCAGCGGCGCTGCTGTGGCACGACCATCTCGACGAGTCGCACACGGTTTCGCAGGACATCGGCTCGACCGACGGCAGCTTTCTGCACGGCATCATGCATCGTCGCGAACCGGATTACTCGAACGCAAAGTACTGGTTCCACCGCGTGGGCGATCACCCCAGTTTCCCCGCCTTGGCCAGCGCGGCGACCGACTATCTAGACGCCGCCGGTGACGAGGCCTTGACCAAGCGCCTGGCCCCGGGCGGCCACTGGGATCCGTTTGCCTTTGTCGATGCCGTCGAGGCGGCGGTGCATTACGGCAACCCGGGAGAGATCGAGTCGTTGCAGCACGTCCAGCGCATCGAGTTTGAAACTCTCGCACAATCCTTCCTCCATTAGCTTGGTCAAGCGCTAAATCATGGCCGAGTTTCTTAAAGTGCTAGGGGCGGTGTTGCCCGTTTTTCTGATCGCGCTGCTTGGCTTCCAGTTGCGGCGGATGGATTGGCTGACCAAGGCGGCCGATGAGAGCCTGCTCAAGGTATCGGTCAACGTGCTGCTGCCGTGCCTCGCCTTCAGCAACATCAGCAACAACCCGGAGCTGCTCAAGCCGGAGAACGTCTTGCTGCCACCGGTGGTCGGCTTTTTCTCGATCGGCCTGGGCATGGCAGCCGGTTGGCTGGTACGAAAGTTCGCTACCGGCTCGACCGATGCTAGTGGGCGTACATTTGCCATCAGCATCGGCGTTTTTAATTTCGGCTTTGTGCCGATTCCGCTTGTCCGGTCGCTGTTCGGCGAGAACGCGGTCGGTGTGCTCTTCGTGTTCAATGTCGGGACGCTGCTGGCGATGTGGTCGCTTGGCGTGATGCTGCTGCACGGCGACCTGCGCACCGCCATTCGCAAGGCCATCAACGTGCCGGTGGTGACTGTCGTGCTCGCGCTTGTCGTGAATGCCACCGGCCTGCATGCGTACATCCCTGGCTTGGCCAACGACACGATCGGAATGCTTGGCCTCTGCGGCATCCCGATGTCGATCCTGCTGATCGGCGCGATGATGAAGGATCACTTCGCCGAGTGTGACTTCCGCTCATCGTTCCGCGTGTGCTCAGTCAGCGTGGCGCTTCGGATTGGACTGTTGCCGGTGGTGATGATCGCTCTGGCCAAGTGGCTGCCATGCTCGATCGAGCTGCAGCAGGTCCTGCTCGTCCAGGCGGCGATGCCCTCGGCGATTTTTCCGGTATTGATCGCCCGCCTGTACGGCGGCAACCCGGTCGTCGCGACGCAGGTGGCCATCGTCACCACGCTGGTCAGCTTGGGAACGATACCGCTATGGCTGCGGGCGGGGGCGGCATTTGTCGACTTGGACTTCGAGTAGCGCTTGGTATCCGGTACGCTTGACCAAGCGCTTTTCACGCTTGCAGCCGCCGAGTCATTCGCGTAGGCCAATAGCGCATGCGAGCAACCCTGCTTCTCTCAATCGTCGGTGCGCTGTTCCTTCAGCCCAGTTTGTCCGCGGACGAGTCCCTAAAGGTGATGACTTACAACCTTCGCTACGCCAGCAACAGCAAACCCAACGCCTGGCCGGATCGCCTGCCGCACATGGCCGACATCATCAAGAAAACGAACCCTGATATTTTCGGCACGCAGGAGGGCAAATTTTATCAACTCAAGGAACTCAACGCCAAGATTCCGGGCTACACCTGGTTTGGTACCGGGCGCGACGGCGGGAGCCGTGGTGAGTTCATGGCGATCTTTTACAAGCCGGAGCGGTTTGATATTTTGGAGTACGACCACTTTTGGCTGTCCGACACGCCGAACGTAATCGCCTCAACAACCTGGGGGCACAGCAACCGGCGGATGGTGACGTGGATTCGGTTTCTCGATCGCAAAACGAAAAAGCAGTTCTACTTTTGGAACACCCACTTTGATCACCGTGTGCAGCCGGCGCGTGAAAAGGCGGCGCTGCTGGTGAACAAGAAAGTCGCCACGCTAAAAACCAAGTTGCCGATTCTCTTGGTGGGAGATTTTAATGCTTCAGCCGGGATGAACCAGGCCTACGACACACTGGTAAAGAACGGCGGCTTCACCGACACGCTGCTTTCGGCGAAGAAGGCTATAAACGCCGAATGGAATACGATGAACGGCTTCAGGCCAACGCGGAAGGGGGGGCGCCGGATTGACTGGGTATTGGCCAAGGGGCCGGTGTCAATCAGCGAGGCGGAGATCGTGCTATACGATAACAGCAAGCAGTACCCAAGTGATCACCAGCCGGTCTCGGCGGTCATCACGCTGGAGTAGCGCTTGGCTAGG
>CAJWPV010000042.1 GCA_913045395.1 uncultured Verrucomicrobiota bacterium
CGCCCGCTGGTACGGAAGCTGTACGGCTATGTGCCGGGCGAACAACCGAAAATTCCCGGGCTCATCAAGCTCAACACCAACGAGAACCCCGCGCCGCCCTCGCCCAGGGTCATCCGCGCCATCCGCTCGGCTGCCGATGAGCGGTTGCGGCTCTACCCCAACCCAAGCGCGCAACCGCTGCGCGAGGCCTTGGCCAAGTTCCACGGCTGCAAGCCCGAAAACATCATCGTCGGCAACGGCTCCGATGAGCTGCTCGCCCTGGCCACCCGCGCATTCGTCGAGCCGCGTCAGCAAGGCACACAAACCAGACGGCAAGTTGCAAGACAAACCATCCAGTACTTCACGCCAAGTTACTCACTCTACCCCATCCTCGCAAACATACACGGTGCGCACCGAAACGAATTCAAACTATCCCACAGCTTCGAGCTGCCAGGCAACGATGCCCTGCGCACGGGCAACTGGAATTTCAACGCGGCCCTGAGCTACATCACCACGCCGAACGCACCCAGCGGCCGAGGCTACGCGACGCGAGCCTTGGCCAAGCTCTGCGAGGCGCAAAAAGGCGTGACGATACTGGACGAGGCGTACGCCGATTTTGCCGCCGAGAATGCGATGCGCCTAACCAAGCGCTATCCATATGTTCTTGTGTCCCGCACGTTTAGCAAGGCTTACTCGCTTTGCTTTCAGCGCATAGGCTACTTCGTCGGCCACTCTGTACTCATCGGGGCGCTGGACAGGATACGGGATAGCTACAACGTTAATGGCCTTGGCCAAGTGGCGGCGCTGGCCACGCTCTCGGACATCGGCCACTACCGAAAGCAGTTCGAGCGCATCGTTGAATTAAGGGCCAAGACCACCGAGTCGCTGGAGGCGCTTGGCTTCGAGGTGATCCCCAGCCAGACTAACTTCATTTTTACCAGACCGACCGGTCTCATCGCAGCCGATTGGTTTCAGCAATTGCGGAAACGAAACATCCTGACTCGTTGGTTTGATTCTCAGAAAGTTCGGAACCACCTGCGAGTGACCATCGGCACCGAGGTGGAGATGAGTAAATTTCTCGCAGCAACCCGGGACATCCGGCGAGCCAACAGGCCAACATGAACGCGGTGACAACCAAATTGCAGGCCTCCCCGCTCCTTGCCAGAGTGCTGCCGTTTGCGATTTTCCTCGTGCTGACCTCTTGCCAGGGAAGCCTTGGCACAGAATCGCACTTCTGGGTGTATCTGGCCAAGTGCGTTGTCGGGGCCTGGTTGATACGGGTCACTTGGCCACTGGTGTCCGAGATGCGATGGGTGATCAGTTTCGAGGCGTTGCTTGCCGGGACACTGGTTTTTGTGATCTGGGTGGCGCTGGATATCCCGTACCCCAGATTGAGTCAGTCGGACCCTTCATGGAACCCCCACGAACAGTTCGACTCGGCCCCCATGATGGCATGGTTTTTCATCGCTGTGCGAATCACCGGTTCGACGCTGCTTGTACCGCTGCTTGAGGAGGTGTTTTACCGCTCCTTCCTGTACCGTTACATTCTGGCCCCGAACTGGATGTTCACCGCGCACAACCAGTTCAACACGAAGGCATTTCTGGCCACGTCAATCATCTTCGGACTGACTCATCCAGAGCACTGGCTGGCTGGCATTCTTTGCGGCATGATTTACCAGTTGCTGGTGATCCGCACGAACCGAATTGGTGACGCCATCACCGCGCACGCCACGACCAACTTTCTGCTTGGGATTTGGGTGGTTACCCAGGGGTTCGGCCACGCCGAAAAGTCCCAGTGGCACTTCTGGTGATCCATTGAACACAAAACCACCACCACCCGCCGGTTCGCCGAGCAAGTTGCGATCCGGCCAGGACCCGAAAACCAACGCCTACAGACTCGTTCACGGGCAGGCGGATGGCTGGAAGGATTTATACGTTGATCGTCTGGGCGATTTTTTGCTGATGCAGTCACCCCTGCCACTCTCAGAGTTGCAGGTCGACGCCACAAAAAAGTGGAAGAACGCGCTCAAGATCAAGGGTGTTTACTACAAGAAACTGAACCGGCTAGTGCAGCAGAGCACCCCAGCTTCCGCCTCGCCCCGACTCATCATGGGCCTGGAGGCGCCGGATGAGTTTGAAGTAATGGAGAATGGCCTGAAGTACCACTTGAGCCTGAAGCAGGGTTACTCGACCGGGCTGTTTCTCGACATGAGAGAGAACCGCCAGCGCATTCTGGCAAATCACATTAAACCCGGGTTCACTCTGTTTAATTCCGCTCCCGGCACCATCACGATGCTGAATATTTTCTCGTACACCTGCTCGTTCTCGGTCTGTGCCGCCCGTATGGGAGCCACAACCGTCAACCTCGACCTTTCACGCAAATACCTCGACTGGGGCCGGGATAATTTCCGACTCAACCAAGTCAATCCCAAGGATCACGATTTCATCTACGGAGACGCACTCGAGTGGATAAAGCGCTTGGTCAAGCGCGGAGACAAGTATGATTTAGTCGTCCTCGATCCACCCACTTTTTCGCGCTCGAAGCAGTCCGGGGTATTCATGGCCAAGCGGGACTACGGCAACCTGGCCAAGGCAGCTACACCCCTGGTTCGAAAAGGCGGAGTACTACTTGCCTGCTGCAATGCAGCAGGATTGGGTAACGCAAGGTTCAGGGAAGAAGTCAGGAGAGGTGTTCGATCCTGCGGTAGAAAAATTGCCCTTTCATTTTCAGCAATGCAGCCCCCGGATTTTCCGATCACCAAAAATGAATCCGCATACCTTAAGGTGTCTTGGCTGCGACTGGACTAAAACTCAGCGCCAGGACTTATAGTCACTCAACAGATCGTTGTGCGGCTTGTTGTCGTTGTTCCAGCGACGGAGCGACCTGAAGCTGCGTTCATGAAGTCGTGCCCGATCGACCCCCTCGACGTGGCCGTCGCAGAAGGCGATGTTGTACAAGCCATCGTGTCGCGCGATGCTGGCATCAATGATCTTGCCGCTCAACGGATATGCTTTGCGCTGGACAAAATTGCGGTAGTTGATGTCCAGATGCGCCATCCCGCTGGCGCCTTCCTCGCCGTCCCGGTCGTACAACATTTTGATCATCGGCTTGGTCAGCCAAATCAGTGTGGCATCCCCAATGCCGATCATGTTTGCGGTCGAGCGAACGTCCCCGTCCGAGATTCTTGAGCCTTCTGTAGGTATATCGCTCAAATCCCCGCTGATCAGCGTGTGACTGAAATTACCGCCGAGGCCGAGGCTACTGTAGCCAAGTTTCACGCCAAAAGCATTGTACCCGTAACTGCCCAGCGCAACGCCCTTATCATTGCCCGGTATCGTCACGCCCTTGTAGTCCGAACAGGTGAAAGGGGCATTCTCAGCCCACTCGACCCCGATGTAGGGCAGAAGGCGCTCGTGCCAGTACTGCTGGTTCCTGCCTTCGGCGTCGGCCGGATCGAAATTGTAGACGGGATAATGACCGCGATCACCGACGTATGAGTTGAGCGCAATGCCGTATTGGCGAAGGTTGCTCTTGCAGGCGATGGAACGCGCCGCGCTCTTGGCCTGAATGAGGGAAGGAAGCATTAACGCCGCGAGAATGGCGATGATCGCAATCACGACAAGCAACTCTATGAGGGTAAATCCACCCTTCACCCCCCCCTTATCCACAGAGGGACGCCGCCTTAGGCGTTTGGTTGCCTGCATTTTCATTCCGTCATTCCAGTGACACAATCCGGTAAAACCGGCTTGTTTTGGAGGAAATATCGTCTAACGCAAAGTTTCCGGTCGTTGTTTTCAAGTCCCTCCAACCGTTCACGGCCAGATCTTCGCTGTATTGCACCAGATATTCAACAGTATTTTCAGCTTTTTCCCAACTCAATAAAACCCGGTCTCCTTTGACATCTAGGGAAATTTCAAGACCCTCCACTGCTTGGGGCACTACGCTGGTCTCACCGTGGTTGTTTTCAAACTGTCGCCACATGGCACTTGCTGCTGAAAACTCATCTGGAAGAGGCACAGTATCTTGCACGGAGCTAATCTGGGCAACGATTCCCATGTCCTTGCTAAGCCAGTAGTAATTACGGACGTAGTCAGTTGAGGCTTTTTGCCAGTCATCTATCAATCCTGGTATTGTTATGAAAGTGTCGTACTGGACCAATTCGTTGACTCGCAGGCAGTCATGAAAACCAAGTCCGGGCAGAATAATGATGCCATGTCCGTCAACCACCATTTCAGATTGGTAGACCAGCTTGGTCGGAGCCTCGATGGTTCCCAATTCGAACATCGACTGGCGAGTGACAAATTCGAACGTAGTATTGGCGTTCCAAGAGTCGCCGAAGTTAATGACTGCTGGAAAGTCATTCAACCGGGTGCTGAATGGGATTGCTGGATTCTCCTCGTCGATGCTGTCGTCGTAAAAACCGTACACATCCCGCCCTCTCGAGGCACTCACATCAAGGAACATGCTTTTCTGTTTACCGGAAGAATCAAACGTCGCCCGCTCCACGATCGTCGCCCCCTCGAATTCAACGTCCGTGTCGATCTCGCCCGGGCGAACATAATCAAACCTTATAACCTCCTCCTCCGGCCCTTCGCGAAAATCCCACGCCTGATCCTCCCCCGCCTCACCAATGTATTCAAACACGTCCACCTCCTCCCGGGTCGCATCGGAAAAATGGCCGACAAAGTTGGAGTACATTTTGTAGTATTGCCCCTCCTTACTGAACATGTCCTTGGCCGTGATGGTGATCTGCCCGAGCGACATGGCCGGAGCAAGCAGCAGCGCTGAATAAAACGACAGGCAAACGACGCAGCGCTTGGTCAAGCGACCGGTTATATTTTCTGATGAATTAAATTTTATCATCTGGATTTACAAAAAAGCATCACTCATGCCACGTACTCCCGGCTTGGTTTACCTGCTTCCCGCGGCAAACTATGCACGGCAAAACATCGCCCTGCGCGACAAACACGCAGTCCGCGTGGCGAAGACACCTGGAATCTAAAACCCGGCAATGCCGGGGTCAACATTTCCCGATTCGGGTTGCACCTCGGCCGCGTCCCACTAATATCCGGCCAAGCGGCTAGCCGCAAAACCGGAATGAAAAACCACCTCGATTTTGAGCAGCCCATAGTTGACCTTCAAGCAAAACTCGACGCGCTGACAAAAACCTCTCTTCCCGAGGGTGTGAAGGTGGATTTCAGGGACGAAGCAGACCAGATCCGCGCCAAGATCGAGGAAACCCGCAATAGCATCTACTCGAACCTCTCCTCCTGGCAGCGTGTGCAACTCGCCCGTCACCCTCGCCGCCCCTACACTCTCGACTACATCCGGAACGCCTTTGACGACTTCACCGAGTTGCACGGCGACCGACTCTACTCCGATGATAAGGCGCTGGTCAGTGGCTTTGCTTCACTCAACGGTGAACGGCTAATGGTGATGGGCACCCAAAAGGGACGCGACACCAAGGAGAACGTCATTCGCAACTTCGGATGCGCCCACCCCGAGGGCTACCGCAAGGCGTTGCGATTGATGAAACTTGCCAGCAAATTCGGGTTGCCCGTGATCACTATCATCGACACGGCCGGAGCATTTCCAGGCATCGGCGCCGAGGAACGCCACATCGCCAAGGCCATTGCCGTCAATCTGCGCGAAATGATGACACTCAAGGTGCCCATCATCGCCGTGGTCATCGGCGAGGGCGGCTCCGGAGGGGCACTGGGTATCGGCGTGGCTGACCGCGTCCTCATTCTTGAGAACGCCTACTACTCGGTCATCAGCCCGGAAGGTTGCGCCTCCATCCTGTGGAAGGATCGCGCCGCCGCACCCGACGCTGCCGATGCCCTCAAGATCACCCCCGAGCATTTGAAAAAATTCGGCCTTGTGGATGAAATCATCCCCGAGCCGCTCGGCGGGGCGCACAACGACCCGGAAGCCACTGCGGCCACACTGAAGAAACATCTCCTCAAACACCTTAAGGCACTCAAGCTGATGCCGTCGAAAAAACGACTCGACGCCCGGTACAAAAAATTCCGCGACCACGGACAGTTTAAGGAAGAGTCGCTGGACAAGGCGGCCAGCTAATCGCCCTTCCCCGCTAACGGCAGAGTCATGTTTTTCTGCCGGCCAAACCCCTTGATCTCCAGCCGGTCTGCGTGGACGTTCACGATGGCGTAGGCCGTCTCCTCCGTGTCCACCATCCCCGTAAACGTCACAAAGTGCCGCTTGGCCAAGAAGCCGTAATTACCCGCGTGATTGTGCCCGTTCATGTAGGCCACTACGCCTTGGCTCTCCTCCACCACGGCCAGCACCTCGCCAGCATTCCACAGGTTGTGCACGTTTTCCGGGTACACGGGGAAATGGCAGAACAAGATCACCTTTTCCCCTGCCCGCTCGGCCTCGCCCAGCGCCTTCTTCAACCAAGCGAGTTGTGCCTGCCCAACGGCTCCGTTCCAGGTCGGCGTGCCGCTTGACAGTTTCCTGTGAATCACCTCGGCGGCCTTGTGGCGTGGGTCACTCGCCGGATAGGCGTGCAGGCTGACGTCGTTTCCGTCTAGCGCAATGAAGCGATAACCTTGATAACGAAACTGGTAGTACCGGGACTTGAGACCAAGCGCCGCGGGCACCTTGGCCTTGAAGTTATCGGCCACTTCAAAATCGTGATTTCCGAGGACGTGGTAATGGTCGGCCTTGAGCTTGTCGTAGATCGGCACCACGTCCGCAAAGCTCTTGAAGTCGCGGTCGATGAAGTCGCCGAGGTGGACGACAAACTGCAAGTCGAGCCGGTTCAAGTGCTCGACACACGCCGTCAGTTTTTTCGGCGACAACGCGTACTGACGTGCCGCCGTCTTCGGCACCTTGATGTTGCAGTATTGGCAGTCGGCAATCACGCCAAAGGAAAAAAGCGGTCTGCTACTGCGCTGGGCCAGCACCGAATCCCGCGCACAAAGCCAGGTGCCGAGGCAAGCCGCTAAACCCAGCATCATTGTCCGCCGCTTCATCGGTTCACGAGGTCGCTGCTGTGTTCCTGCATCCACAGCATGTCGAGATTCCCCGGCGTGAAGAGGTTGAGCTTCAACTCCCGCCCCTTTGTCAGCGGCGGGATCGTCCGGGAGTCGAGCCACTTGTGGATTTCCAAATGCCCATCGGCGAAGGCGATCCGGGCGGCGTTGTTGTGGCAGGAGGCGGGGCAGTCCACCAGCAACTCGATCAACGTGAACCCCCGCATTGGCCTGACTTGCGAGGAATACCCCATGCGCGGATGATGCTCACCTAACTTACCACCGTCAATGTCCTTTCGTAGCAGCACCTACCTCCGCTTGGCCAAGCGCAAGGCAGCGATGGCTGCCCCAGCCACCCGCCAACGACAGAGAGCCCCACCCAAGCTTGTCTCTCAAAGCTTCCAGCCTGGGCGATACTCGCGGCGGACGAAACGGTTGGCCTTTTCGCTGTTGGTCGAGCGCAACTCCTTGGCGTCCCACTGCATCGGCTCTCCGGCGCGTATAGCAAGGTTGCCCAGCAGCACCATTTCAGTAAACGGCCCGGCGATTTCAAACCGGCTCAGCGGCTTGTGGCCGTTGCCGGTCGCTGCGTTGAGCCACTCGACGTAGTTGTCCTTGGGGCGGGGCAGTGATTTCAACGTCTTGACCTCGATCTGTTTCACCTCGTCCTGGTCGCGCCCTGTGATTCTCCAACCGGTGCCGCTGCGGCTGAAAAACATCCGCCCCTTGTCTCCGATCAGCATGGATCCATAACCCTTTCGGCCCTTCGCCACCATCTCGACACCGCCAGTGGTCTCGAGTGAGGGTGCGTTTTGCACTCCGTTCTTGTTGCCGTCGTACCATACAAGCTTCACCGGAGGACGGCTGCCTCGGTAGCCGAAATGGTAATCGATCACCGCCCAGTTCGGGGCACTCTCATCAGTGTTGCCACCGTGCCGGGCGCTCACACTGGTTGGGGAACCCAGTTCCAAACTCCACCAGGCCATATCCATGATGTGGCAGGCCATGTCTCCGAGCGCCCCGGTGCCAAAGTCCCACCAGCCGCGCCACGAAAATGGAACGTAACCTTTGCCGTACGGGCGTTGTGCCGCCGAGCCAAGCCATAAATCCCAGTTCAATCCCTTGGGCACGTCGGCCCTGACCGGACGCTTTTTCATGCCCTGCGGCCAGATCGGGCGGTTGGTCCAGATGTGCGCCTCGGTGACGTTGCCGATGATCCCGGCGCGAACCAACTCGACCGCACGGCGGATCGGCTCGCCGGCGTGCGCCTGGTTTCCCATCTGCGTGGTGACACCGGTGCGCTTGGCCAAGCGGGTCAGGTGGCGTGCCTCGTAAACGTCGTGGGTCAGCGGCTTTTGCGTGTAGCAATGTTTGCCCATCTTCATCGCCATCGAGGTGGCGGCGGCGTGGGTGTGGTCCGGCGTGGAGATGGTGCAGGCGTCGATGCTCCCGCCCATTTTCTCCAGCATCACGCGAAAGTCGGGGAAGCGCTTGGCCTTGGGATGCGCCTTG
>CAJWPV010000043.1 GCA_913045395.1 uncultured Verrucomicrobiota bacterium
GATCATTTTGTTGAGCATATTTGCCTGAATACCCGCAAGCAATTTGAGCCTTTGCATCAGAGCATGAAAGAATTGGAGAAGAAGATTACTGACACCAAAAAGAATGCACCCACAACATTGATATGGAAGGAATTGAAAAAGCCCCGGGATGCCTATGTGTTGGATCGCGGCTTGTATGACCAGCGCAGAGATAAGGTGACCCGGAAAACACCGGAATTTCTGCCGCCTTTTCCCGAAGGCGCACCCCAGGACCGCCTGGGTTTGGCCGAGTGGTTGCTGAACGGAACCCACCCTCTCACTGCGCGGGTGACTGTGAACCGTTTTTGGCAGCAGGTCTTTGGAGCGGGCATTGTCAAGACTGCCGGGGATTTTGGAATGCAGGGCGAATGGCCCACGCATCCGGAACTGCTGGATTGGCTGGCTGTCCACTTTACCCAGTCCGGCTGGAATGTGAAGGAACTGATCCGTCTGGTGGTGACCTCCTCCACCTATCGGCAAACCTCAAAGGCGTCACCAGAACTTTACGACCTCGACCCGGAGAACAGGTTGTTCGCTAGGGGGCCACGGTTTCGACTCGATGCGGAGGCGTTGCGGGATCAAGCTTTGGCGCTCAGCGGGTTGCTCGTCGAAAAAGTGGGAGGCCCCGGCGTCAAACCGCCCCAGCCCGATGGATTATGGTTCGTCGTAGGCTACACGGGTTCAAACACCGTTCGGTTTAAGAAAGACAACGGCCCGGAAAAGGTGCATCGCCGCAGCCTGTACACATTCTGGAAGCGCACGGCTCCGCCACCGCAGATGAACACCTTTGATGCGCCGTCACGGGAGGTTTGCTCAGTGTGCCGTGAACGTACGAACACGCCTTTGCAAGCGCTGCTGATGATGAACGACCCGCAATATTTTGAAGCCGCACGCGGCTTGGCTCAGCGGATCATGCAAAATGAGGGTGGCTCAATCGAGGAGCGCTTGGCCTACGGTTTCCGCTTGGCCACGCTGCGAAAACCATCGGCCAGTGAAAGCAGGTCGCTCGTGTCGGCCTACAACGATTTTTACGGTGAGTTCAAGTCCAACGCCGATGCCGCCAAAGGGGCGGTTGCTGTGGGCGAGTTGTCTCCGGATTCCGGGCTTGATCCGGTTGAACTGGCAACTTGCACGATGGTCGCCAACATCATATTGAACCTGGATGAGGTGCTGAACAAGGGCTAACTCGGACAACACAAACGATAAGGTAACAAAATGGATCCAATACAAACATATCTCCAAAACCAAACACGCCGACATTTTTTCCGGAACGGCGCACTCGGTCTGGGTTCCATGGCTCTGGGGTCGCTATTGGCCAAGGATCCTGCCTTCGTGGCGCAGGCTGCCAAGCGCAACGGAGTGCCGGGGATACCCGGCCTGCCTCATTTTGCACCCAAGGCCAAGCGCGTCATCTACCTGTTCATGTCCGGTGCGCCATCCCAAATGGACATGTTTGACTACAAGCCCGAGATGGGGAAGTGGTTCGACAAGGATTTGCCGGAGTCGATTCGCATGGGTCAGAGACTCACCACCATGACATCGGGGCAGAAACGGTTTCCCGTAGCTCCGTCGATCTATAATTTCAAGAAGTACGATAACAATGAAAATGGAGCATGGATCAGTGAACTGCTGCCCCACACGGGAACCGTGGCAAAAGACTTGGCCATCCTCCGGACGGTCTATACAGAGGCCATCAACCATGATCCAGCGATCACCTATATCCTGACCGGTTTCCAAATTCCTGGCTTCGCCAGCATGGGAGCTTGGCTGAGCTACGGTCTGGGGAATGAAACTGACAACCTGCCGTCCTTTGTTGTATTGAACTCCACTTGGACGGGGCGCAAGGAGGCGCAGGCGCTCTTCAGTCGGTTGTGGGGCTCGGCGTTTCTCCCGTCCAAGCATCAGGGCGTGCTTCTTCGCTCTGCGGGCGACCCGGTGTTGTTTCTCTCTAATCCCAAAGGGGTTAGCCCCAAGGTGCGACGGCGCATGCTTGATGCCCTTGACGAGTTGAATCAACAGCAATTCAATGAAGTTGGCGATCCGGATGTACAGGCGCGAATTGCCCAGTATGAAATGGCATTCCGCATGCAGTCCTCTATACCGGAACTTACCGACCTGAAAAAAGAGCCAGACTCAACATTTGAAAAATACGGGCCTGACTCGAAAAAGGAGGGAACCTTCGCCTACAACTGCCTGATGGCTCGGCGTTTGGCCGAAAGGGGCACGCGATTCACCCAGATTTTCCACCGAGGCTGGGACCAGCATTTCAAGCTGCCCAAGGATCTACCAAACCAGTGCCGCGACATTGATCAACCTGTTGCTGCCCTTATCAACGACCTGAAGGAACGCGGCTTGCTCGATGACACACTGGTCGTGTGGGGTGGGGAGTTTGGTCGAACCATCTATTGCCAGGGAGAATTAACCAAGACCGAGTACGGCCGGGATCACCATCCCAAGTGCTTCACCATGTGGATGGCTGGGGGTGGTGTCAAACCGGGGATAGTCCACGGCGAAACTGACGAATTCAGCTATAACGTGGTTCATAAACCCGTTCACATCCATGAGATCAATGCCACCATCCTTCACCTGTTGGGCATTGATGCCTGGCGGTTCAGCATGCCCGTCCAGGGGCTCGATGCCCGGTTGACTGGGGCCACCCGGGCTGAACCAGTAAGCGAAATCATGCTTTAGTGAAAACCACTTTAAATATGTATAACATTCCACATGGCGGCTTTTTCAAGAAGGGGGCTGAGACAGCAAAACGAAAGTGTAACGCGGGCACGTCCAAGTGGCGCCAAATCGGTGACGCCATCGACATCGCTAAGGATTACCGAACCGATGTTTACTGGGGCGGCGAGGTGGTGTGGTGCTACACCGACTGGGCACGGCGGTTTGATCAGCGCAACTACCCGATCAGCCGTAAACGGGCCGAGGTGAGGTTTTGTAGTCAGCGATTTTGTCGGCATGGTTTGAGGATGAGAGAGATTAGGTGTTCCCGCAGAGTTATTACCGGGTGAGGGTGGTGGAGTAGACCTTATTTGCGTCTAATCGCCACGGTTTCCCAATGTTTTAGGGGTTTTTGGTGTAGAAGCCGAAAAAGTGTGACCAAAGGTGTGACCGAGAAAACACTGAAAAATTAAGTCATTGGTAATCAATTGGTTAGAGACACATGTAATGAAACACCTCCTACTAACAACAATCGCAGCCGTGGTGCTGGTGAGGGTGGCACTTTTTGTGTGCGCCCGTGTATGTATGTATCACCCCGCGTGAAAATTCTTGGGGCAGGGGGCACCGGCATCCCAGTGCAGGAACCAGGGTGCGGTGCACGGGTTAAGGGTGCGGGATCAGGGCCAGGCATCGCACAGACGCCTTCAGCCAACGCAGGCGATAAAACGGTACGGCGGGACAAAATTGGTTCAACATCATTCGCCGGAATCGTTCGAATGCGGCTCAAATCGAATCGAGCGCAGGTCGATCATCTCGCCTTTGAGCGTGCCGGCAGGGCGCATGAGGATGCGGTTCGAGCCCTTTTTCAGTTCGATGAATCCCACTTCCTTTTCAATGAACTTGTCGAAGCCGCCGGTAGTGCTGACCTTGCCCTCGAGTACGCCAAGGTCGGATTTGATCAGCCAGGTGTTCCCAGCGTTATTGTCGTCCATGGCGTGAAGGAGGTGGACCCGGTAGCGGCCGGCGGCCGGAAGGTCGACTTGCCACAGGGCGGCGTCGCTCTCGTTCACCCAGGGACCGATCAGATCGAGGTCGGCGTGATAACGAAGTTGCTTTGCAAAAAGCTGTGCCGTCTTGGAATAGAGAGTGAATTGGCCCTTGTCATCGGGACGGATAGGTTCGGGTCCACTCGGGGCGTCCTTGCCTGCCAGTTCCGGCGCGGTCCAAGGGAACCTGCGGTCGGCGGATGTTTTGCGCTCACGGGCGATCAAGTCCGGATCGACTGGATCAGCGGTATTGCCCCAGGCGCGCCGGATGAACGTGAGGATGGCAGCAAGGTCGTCATCGTCCACCGCGCCTGAACTTCCGATCCCTGGCATGTGGAGATTCCATTCTTGCCCGCTTACCTCGATGGGTCCCACCAAGCCGCGCAGGACGATCTGGGCGAGGCGTTCGGGGGATCCGGTTACCCATTCGCTCTTTGCCAGCC
This sequence comes from uncultured Verrucomicrobiota bacterium, assembly GCA_913045395.1. GTDB lineage: Bacteria > Verrucomicrobiota > Verrucomicrobiia > Limisphaerales > UBA1096 > UBA1096. The sequence goes on from CAJWPV010000043.1 coordinate 4,175, forward strand.
GCGGTGCCACTCCAGGCGTACCGAGCCCGTGCGGGTGGTGACAGGAGGCGCACAACACCGTGTACTTCTCAGTTCCGAGTTTGGCCCGTTCCACCTGATCAGCAGTGAGCGATTCGTAGTTCACCTTCGGCTCCGCTGCGTCACTTCCAGTTCTGGTGATCTCAATGAGCGCAGTCAAATCGCGGACGAACTGTTCTCGCAAGACTTGCGGAACGCCCTCGACCGGTTGCATCGCCACCTCAATACAATCCGCTTCGCGACCCGCAATGCCGGTAAGAGCGGCGGTGCGTCCGAGGTCATCGGGTCTCTTGGCGACGAGTTGGAGGAGCAGACGGAAGTCATCCGGCTCGGCAGCGGCGGCACTGAGCGTGATGAGCGCCTGTTGGAGCACCTCCGAATTGGACTCTCCGCGATCTCCGGTGAGCACCGCGATCTCGGCCACGGTCTTAGGCCGCAGCTGATCCGTCATGATCTTGTCCATGACCCGCAGGGCCGTGGCGCGAACGTGGCCATGTTCGTGTTTGAGAGCCTCGCTAGCAGTCGACCAATCGAGGGCACCCAATCCCTCCAGAGTCCAGAGCGCATGCATTCGTCCGAGATAGGACTCGCCTTCCAAGGCGAGCTTCTTGAGTGGTGGCACCGCTTCGGTGAGGCACCTGTCGACGAGAAGGCGCTGGGCGGTGTCTCGCCTCCAGCCGTTGGGATGGCTCAAAACCTCGACGAGCTGGGGGGCACTTCGTTTGGACAGGACGGGGGACTCGTAGGAGATGGGCCGATCGGTTGCGACGATTCTCCAGATCCGGCCGAGGTCAATGCCGGACTCGAGATTGCGCGCCTTCACCTGGTCGGTGATCCAGGGCACGAGGAAGATGACGTGTTCGATGACGCCCTTGTACATGTCAGCGATGTAAAGGGCGCCGTCCGGGCCGGTGCGGGCATTGATGGGTCGGAACCGTTCGTCTGTGGAAGCGAGAAGTTCCTGTCCGGCCGGATAGTGGCGCTTGGCTTGTGGGGTAAGTCCATCTGCTACGACGAGGCGTCCGATGAGATGGCCACCCGCTTCGGGCACAAACAAGTTCTCTCGTGCGTCGTCGGGAAACTGATCACCACGGTAGACACAGGTGCCGGAGGCTATCGTGTAGGTGCGCAATGTTCCGTCGTCGCGCAACTCCAAACCTCCGAGAGTGATCTGCGGCGTGGGGCGGATCGGAAACACTTCCTGAGCCTGGCCGGAGATTACAGCGCCCACACCCAACCGACCCGGCCCTCCGTTCCGGTTTGCAAAGTCACGGAGACCAGGATGGCGGCGTGCGTATTCCTCCGGCATGTAGTCCATCATGGCGGCCGTGCTTTCTCTGCAGGTGTAGAATCGTCCGAGGTTGTCGAAACTCACTCCGAATTGCCCGCGGTGAATCGCGTCTTCCTCGATGAGTTCGCCCTCGCGTAAGCGGTGCCGTTTTGCCCAATCGGCGCTGTGCAGCCAGTTGTCGATTCCCCGCCGCAATCCGTTGGCGGTATGCTGCGGGTTCCCTGCCACGCCGTAGTTGCCCACCTTGCGCTTTCGATCGCACACCAGGTCGCCGTCGTGGTCTTGGCAGAACCAGAGGTGGGGAGGTTCGGCGAGAAGGACGCCGCCTTCTACGAAAGCGAAGCTGCGGGGCATGACGAGTTCGTCGAGATAAACGGTGCTTTTATCCGAGCGACCATCGGCGTTGGTATCCTCGAGCACCATCAGCCGGCAGATCGGATCTGCTTCACCGGTTCCTGCCAGGTCACGCATGTAACCGCGATACTCGAGCACCCAGATCCGCCCATCGGCATCGAACTCGAAGAACACCGGATCCGCAATCATGGGCTCGGCCGCCACCAACTCGACCCTATATCCAGGTGCCATCTTGAACGTCGCGAGTTGTTCTTCCGGCGAGAGCGGTGGGGCGGGTGGAATCACGACATTCTCGAAGATCTTCTCGCCGCGCTTCCAGTCGGCCCAGCCGTTCAGTGCAGAAGGAGGACGAATGGCTGGACGTTCTGCCGGGATCGCTCCTGTGCGCGACGGCGGCGGGGGTGGAGGAGCCTCTCCCGAGAGCCGGTTGAGCACATTGCGCGTAATTCGGTCGACGTGGTCGGTGCTGTCCCATCCACCGCAGTCGAACTGGATCCGGAAGCCTGACTCCGAATCCTCGGGCCCGGTGACGCGCGCGATCTGAAAACCCATGACGTCCGAAAAGCTTTCGTCGAGATTGTCGTAGAGCATCGTCAGGGCATCCTGCGGATTGGAGATCTGCACCCTGGCGCGGGCATAATTGCCGGCTTGCTGCGGGGTCGCCTCCTCCCACTCGGTGCGGCTCCCACCGCTCGCGGTAAAACCATTTCCCTTCACCCGGTCCAGGTCGATTCCGATGGCCCAAGCGTAGCGTTGTGACTCAGCCGCGAAGAAATGTCGCAGGAGGGCGAAAACCTCGTATTCTCCTTCCGGCAATCCACTCACGCGGACACCGGCCTGTTCTCGCGGAACACCGCTGCTGTACAACATGTCGTTCATGAGGGCGTTGTTGCCGGCACCAGGCGGGGCTTTCCGATTTATGTAGCTCGCTTGCGGAGCCTTGCCCCAGTTGGTGATATGTGCATCGGCGTCAGCCGCGCCGAACTCGATGGTAAGCGTGTGAGAGAGGGGCTTGCCGTATTCATCAACGACCTTCCCCGAGAAGTGGTTGCGAAGGATGTTCCACGTCCCACCCTCGAACACACCCGTTTCGTGTCCCGGCCCAAGTGGACCGTTGGCATTGGCGAGACCTCCCCTGCCCGCCCCGGGAGCGAGCCCGTGTGACCAGTCGGTAGTGGCTGCAGTGAAAACAGTTCCGCCACCCGGAACGGTGTAGATGCCCATACATCCGTGTTCGTGCTCATTCGTTTTCCAGAGTTCATGAGCCGGCTTGTACCAACCGAGGTCACCCTCGCCCCACCTCGCCGGGGCAGTGGCGAGGATCGTGAAATTCTTCGGTGTTCCGTCCCTGCCGGTGGGAACGGGGCGTCCATCGACCATCGTGAACTCGCAACCGTCGCACTCGTAACCAACAATCGTGTTGCCCCCACCGAATTCCATGCCTTCCTCCAAACCGGTCTCTTTAAAGACCCAGTGGTCGGGCCGGTGCACCTGATACGCGCCGCTGCCGTTCGGGATCCCATCCCGAAATCGGTGGAAGCCACCGCGCAGAAATCCCACACCGGTTAGCTGGTTCTCTGGCCGTTTTACAAGGTGATGGCTCCACAGCGTGCTGAGAAGCGGCTGTCCATCGGGTTTGTAGAGAGGATCCTGCTCGTAAGCTTCCTTCCAGCACACCAGGTCGTTGCCGCCGTCTTCGCTGCGTACCTGCCAGCAACACGTGTTGCCACTAAAGAATGCGACATTGCCGCCATTCGCGATGTAGGCCTCGAGATGATCGCGCATCGGCGCCGACCAGTACTCGTCGTGACCGACGCTGAGAACGAGCTTGTAGTGCTCGAGGATCTCGGGATGAAACTCAAGGTCGCTGTTAATGGCGTAGTCGATCTTGTAACCGGCCCGCTCGGACCAACGGATAAAGGGAAGTTCCCAGTTTCGGTCGATCCCGCTAAAGGGCCGTTGGAAAGAGACCCGCCGGCCCAGTTCATCGCCAGGTTCGTGCTTCTTGTCCCAGTGCGCCGGCCCCCAATAGGTGTAGAGGCTGAAGCCGCCAAAGCCGTTGTAGGCATTGTAGGTGTTAGTCGCGAGCTGGAGAAGAATTTTGGCCTCGCGGCCGGGATGCGATGAGCGCACTACAAAGAACATGCGGTTGCCTTGCGTCTCACCCGATCGCGTCCACGCCTCGTAGCAGCCGCTAGCCCACGACTCGGGGATCTTCACCGAGAAGGTCGCCGGCCAGTCACACCCATGCGAACTGGCGTGCTTGGGAACAGGATGCTGCCAGGCAGGAATTCCCTTCTTGCTCCAGACTACTTTGCGTTGCGAACCGATCCGAGCGATTTCGACATCGACTTTCGCGGTGTCGGTGGAGAGATGGAACGTGACTTCTTCCCCCGCCACGTAGCTGCGCTTCCCGGGATAGCCGTGGATGAAAGGCTCAGCCGTCGCAGAGATGGGCGTGACAAGGAGAATCGCCAGTATGGCTCTGTAGAATGAATCCATCCTCTTAGACATCTCGCGTGCAGGCCGCATGACGAGGTTCGAGGGCAGGGAGAAACGTACCAACTAGCGGAACCGAAGGCAAGACGGGTGAAGAATTGAAAGCTGAAGGGAACTAAACCAGACCACTCCGCTAATCG
>CAJWPV010000044.1 GCA_913045395.1 uncultured Verrucomicrobiota bacterium
ACGAGGCCTACGGTTACCTCGACACCATCGTGCGCGTGACCAAGGTGCCCAACACCGACCGGGGCACGATCGACCTGGTTTACAGCGTCAAGGAGGGCGAGATCAGCTATGTGGAAAAAGTGGAGATTCGCGGCAACACCCGCACCAGGGACAAGGTGATCCGGCGTGAGATGGCGATCTCCCCCGGCGAGGTATTCGACATGGTCAGTGTCGAGTTGAGCAAGCGCCGCCTCGAGGGCACCGGGCTTTTTGAGGGTGTCGACACGCAGGTCGAAAAAATCCCCGAGCTGCCCAACCGCCGCAACCTTATCGTCGGGGTGCAGGAAGGGCGGACAGGCCACTTCATCATGGGATTCGGGTACAGTTCGATCGAGGCCATGTTCGCCCAGATGGGCTTTGTGCAAGGCAACTTCGACCTGTTCAACCCGCCCTTCTTCACAGGTGGCGGCCAGAAATTCCGCCTGCAGATCACCGCCGGCACCCGGCGGCAGGATTATCAGATCACCTTCGAGGAGCCGTATTTCCTCGACCGCAAGCTGCGTTTTTCCGTGGACCTGTACCACCGTGAGATCCAGTATTACAGTCGCTACTTCGAGCAGCACCAGACCGGCACGAAACTTGGCCTCTCCCGGACGCTCTGGAACGACTTCACCTACGGGGGCGTCGATTTCACCTTCGAGTCCATCGGCATTCATGACCGCTCCTATTTTTCCGAAATGTTAACTGAGCACGACATGCTCGCCAATGGCTTGGCCAAAGGGCATCCCGACAGCCTGTCCGCCAACCCCTTCGATTGGACCTACGACATGGCCCGGCTGGAGCAGGGAGAACTGGCCGAGCTGAACAATGACCGCCTGGTGTCCAAGCTGGGCCTGTTTTTCGCCTACGACACCCGCAACCACGCATTGATGCCCAGCCACGGCCAACGCACCCAGGTCAACGCAGAGGTCGCGGGCGGCCCCTTGGGCGGCGACACTGAGATGTACCGCCTCGAGATCGAGACCGCATACTACTATCCTGGTTTTGTCGATGGCCACGTCTGGGAGGTCGTCGGCAAGCTGGGTGTTGTGGATACTTTCGGTGACAGCAGGCGGGTGCCCTATTTTGACCGGTTTTTCCTCGGGGGCGGCTACTCGTTGCGCGGTTACGACTACCGGGACATCGGCCCGCGTATGCAAACGTGGAAAAACAGCGTGGAGAACGATGAGTACGGTTACTACGTGGACATCGAGAACGAGGCCGGCGAGGCGGTGGGGGAAAAATTTGTCCCGGTCCAAGATAGTTTTACAGACAACCCGTTCGCGCAAGAACCGCAGGAGCTACCAGCCGCAGGCAACAAGTGGACCCCTGTCATTACGGATGGGCGGGAAACGCTGGGGGGTAACAGCTACTGGTTTGGCTCGGTCGAGTACAGCATCCCTATCATCGACCGGTTGCGCGTGGCGTTTTTCTACGATATCGGGATGGTGTACGAGGATTCCTACGATTTTGAGTTCTCCAACTACGCCGACAACTGGGGCATCGGCCTGAGGCTTTTCGTGCCGATGCTCGGGCCGTTGCGGCTCGACTACGGCTTCCCGCTCACCCACCCCGACTACGCCGATGGAGGTGGGCAGTTTAACTTTGGGGTTGGCTTCACCCGCGATTTTTAACCTGACTTAATGAACACAAAACCAATCATGACAGTCTCATCCCTGCCCAAATTGGCCGCCATGGTGCTGACGCTCTCCTGCTTTGCCGGAGCTGCCGTCGCACAAGAACAGGTCAAGATCGCCACCGTCGATCTCCTCAAGGCTTTCGACAGCTACTGGAAGACTAAGCTGTCCAACGACCAACTCAAGGAGCGCGGAACCGACTTCGACAAGGCCCGGGTCGGCATGATAGATGACCTGGACCTGCTTCGGGAAGAATACAACCGGCTGAACGTCAGCGCTCAGGATCCGGCCAACTCCGATGAAACACGATCGGGTGACCTTAAAAAAGCACAGGAAAAACTCACTGAATACAAACGCCTTGAACAGCAAATCATCGATTTCAACAAAAACGCGCAGAAAACCCTCGGAGACCAGACCCGGCGGCTTCGCAAGGGACGCCTCGGGGAAATCCAGGAAGTCATCAGCGCCAAGGCCAAGGAACTTGGCTACGACCTGGTTATCGATTCGTCACAGGACGTCCTTCTACCTCGCACTCCCACCGTCCTTTACACCAACGGCAAAAATGACATCACCACTGTGATCATAGATATCCTGAACAAGGATGCCGCTGGGAAATACAAGCCAGCCGAGCCGGCACCGGAAAAATCGGCCGCCCCTGCGCCAACAGACCAGTAGGAACCGCCACAAACTTTTGAGCGCCGGTGCAAGTCGGCGCTTTTTTTGTGCGCCTGGTCAAGCGCTCAGATATGCAACGGTTCCCCGACGGCGATGTGGGCCGCCTCACGTAGGCCCTCCGACATCGTAGGGTGCGCATGAATCGTCCGGGCCAAGTCTTCTGCACTGCCGCCGAACTCCATCAGCAATACCGCCTCGGCAATCAGCTCCGAGGCATTGGTGGAGAGGATCTGCGCACCAAGCACCCGGCCGCTCGCCTTGTCGGCAATGACCTTGGCCAAGCCGTCCGCATGCCCGCAAGCGACAGCCCGTCCGTTGGCTTGGAACGGGAAAACACCGATCGCAATCTCGTGGCCCTTCTCCTTGGCTTCGGCTTCGATGAGGCCCACGGCGGCAACTTCCGGCGCTGTATAAATCACCAACGGGATGGTGTCGTAGTTGACGCTGCCCGGCTGGCCGGCCATGCGCTCGACGACGGCGATAGCCTCCTGCTCGGCCTTGTGCGCCAGCATCGGCCCGGCCACCACATCGCCAATGGCATATATGCCCGGGATGTTGGTCTGCCACTCGGCATTGGTCTTGATGCAGCCCCGCTCGTCCAGTTCCACACCGGCCTCGGCGGCGCCGAGGCCCCCGGTGTTCGGGTTGCGACCGACCGCGACGAGCACCTTCTCGGCCTCGAGCTCGAGTTTTTTGTCGCCCTTGGTCGCGGTCAACCTGACACCGCCATTGTTTTTCTCGGCCGACTCGACTCCGGTGCCGAGGTGGAACTTGAGCCCCTGTTTTTGCAGGAGTTTCTGCAATGCCAGCGTGATGTCCTCGTCGAACATCGCGGCGATGCGCGGGAGAAACTCGACCACAGTAACCTTGGTGCCAAGCCGCGCCCAGACGGAGCCCAGTTCGAGGCCGATCGCGCCGCCACCGATCACGACCATCGAGTCCGGTACTTCGCCAAGCGCGATTGCGTGGTCGCTGCTGAGGATCGTTTCGCCGTCAATCTCAAGGAACGGCAGGCTGGCGACGCGGCTGCCGGTGGCGATGAGGATGTGCTTGGCATTCAGTTTCTGGCTACCCCCGTCGCGGGTCACCTCAACCTTGTTCGCGCTGGCGATGCGGCCCATGCCGGCCAAGCGCTCGATACCGTTTTTGTTCATCAGGTAGTCGATACCACGCGCCATTTTGCGCACGATATCGTCCTTGCGCTTCATCATCTTGCTAACGTCCATCGACAGCCCGTCGGCTGAAATGCCGTGTGAGCCAAACTGCTTTTGCGCCTCATGAAAAAGCTCGGTGGACGAGAGCAGCGCCTTGCTGGGAATGCAGCCGACGTTGAGGCAGGTGCCACCAAGGGCTTGGTCCTTCTCGACGATGGCCGTCTTCATGCCTAGTTGCGCCGCCTTGATCGCGGCGGTGTACCCGCCCGGCCCGGCCCCGATGACTACAAGATCAAAATCCATTTTAAGTTGTGAGCGCTGTTCGCTCAGTCAGCGCTTTTATGGGCGGGAAAGTATCAACTCTAAAATACTCGAGCGAGGCCAATCCGACCAAGTCAAGCTCTGGATTTCCGATAAACTCCTTCACTTGAACGAGGAGGGTGACGGCTTCGCGGCCATCAATGATGCGGTGGTCGTAAGTCAGCGCAAGGTACATCATCGGCCGGATGACAACCTGGCCGTCCAAGGCAACCCCGAAATGATCGTCCCGACGAATTAAAACAACAAGGACTCGCGCCGCGCCTCCGGGCCGGGTTTAATGCCCTCACACGCATGAAACGGTTCGCCCACAGGCTCACACTCGCCCGCTTGGCCGGGCTGACACTTTTGGCCCTGGCCGCCTGGCCAAGCGCCGGGGTGGCCGAGCCGCCGGGCGGGGCCGGAGGCGCCGACTTGGCTAGGCGCACGATGCACCTCCTGCGCGATCACTGCATCCGCTGCCACAACGCCAAAAAAAACAAGGGCCAACTAAACCTCACCATACGTGCACTCGCCCTAATAGGCGGCGGTGAAGGCCCGGCACTCATCCCCGGCCGTGCCACAGAGAGCCGGATCATCCGGTACATCCAGCCCGGCAGCGATCCCCATATGCCGCCGAAAAAACAGTTGGGCGCCGAGCAGATCGCCGCGCTTGGCCAATGGATTGACACCGGCGCCAAGTGGCTCCCCGACGAACTGGTTATTGAGGCCAAATCGGTTGATCACGCCAAACTTGGCCGGTTGCCCACCGGCTACCAGCCTGTGTTCGCCCTCGCCCTCTCGCCGGACGACAAACAACTCGCCGCTGGCCACGGCAACCTCGTCACCGTTCACAATGTCGCTGAAAAAAACAAAGCGCCCCTGGCCAAACTCACCGGCCACCGCGACGTCATCCAGTCCATCGCCTGGAGCGCTGACGGCAATCTCCTAGCCACCGGCGGCTTTCGCAAGGTGCTGCTCTGGAACACTGCAGATTGGTCGTCCGTCGGCAAGATCAGCGACCTGCCCGGCCGCGTCTCGGCAATGACCTTCACCACCGACAACGCAACCCTCATCACTGCCTCGAATGCGCCTGGCCAAGCAGGCGAAATCGCCCTATGGAAAACGACCACCTTGGGCAAGCGCCTCAACTGGCAGGCCCATGGTGGAACCATCTTCGACCTCGCCATTGCGCCCGACGGCAAAACGCTGGCCACTGCCGGTGCCGACCGCCTGGTTCGGTTTTGGAGCCTGGCCAAGGGCGAACAGGTGATGCAGATCGAGGCCCACACCGCGCCGGTGCTCTCGCTCGCCTACAAGCCAGACGGCGCGCTACTCGCCAGCGGTGGTGCAGACAAGGAACTAAAAATCTGGGACACAAAAACGCGCGAGCAAAAAACAGTCGTGACCGGCCATCCCGGCAACATCGCCGCCATTGCCTGGCCGGCAAAAAATGCTGAGTTGATCACCGCCAGCGACGACGGCGCCCTTCGGCTTTGCAGTGAATCAGGCACGCGCCCCGGCAAGACATGGGCCAAGGCCGGCGACCTGCTGCATTGCCTCGACGTCACCGCCGACGGCCAGTTGCTATACGGCGGCGCAGATAATGGTCGCGTTTACGCATGGAATCGGAACGGCAAAATCACAATCACCCTCGATCCCGGCAAGCAGTGACCGGTGGCCATGAAACAAAAACATTGCCAACGCCCCGGCTAAGCCGGACAATTCGCCCCTAATTCAATGCGGGTGTAGTTCAATGGTAGAACGCAAGCTTCCCAAGCTTGACACGAGGGTTCGATTCCCTTCACCCGCTCCACTTCTCCACCCTTCAGTCTGAACGGTTTACAGCTTCGATGGAGTCGTGGGGATTCTGATTCTCACAACGGATTCAATGAGCTTCATCTGAGATCTGACGTTCTAACTCTGTGCTCTGATCTCTGTGCTTCTGTGCCAATTGTTGAATCTGCTGTTGCTGCCTTTGTCTGAGGCGGTTCATCTCATTGGATTGCTTCGTTCTGAGCAATCTTCGTCTTTCATTAATGTCGATGTTGCTCTTACGCTCTCGCTCAACGTAATCGTTACCCATCGATTTACCCGTAAGTATAGATTTGAATTTGTTGTTAAATAATCCCACATAATTATTTAAGCGATTGATCGATGAAGTCTTCGACTTCGATGGTGGGATAAATCTTTTTCAGATGCTTTAGTGCATTCAAATACTTCTTCTTCGGTGGAAACTGAGGAAGTTTCTCCAACGGTTTTACCTTATTTGTATTAGCGTTGTAAACTTGATGCACTTTGATGGGTAAATCGAATTGTTTCAAAACACCTACAAAGTCAGTTGCCTTCATCACTTTAGGTTTCGTAGTAAAACCAAACTGACCAAAGGCAAAGCAACGACTTAATGTTGTCACAAAAATCTTATCAGTGGTGTTTTTTGTTGGTTTGTTGAGGTTTATCTTTTGAACTGCAAACTGATAGCACGCCCACCAATCATTGAATTGTTCAATCGTCTTAATCACACCAACCTCATCGTTGTTACGATAATCCTCCCACAACCTCCTGCACTCAATGAACTCATCGACATTGTTCCACGCAACGGTGTTAAAGAAAACGTGTTTTCTTCGTTTTGCGCTACGCATCTCCACCGATTCTGGTATTGGCTTACGCTTCCAATCGTACTCCATTGACAACCTTCGATTTAAAACAATGTTGGTTGCATCAAACTCATCACCATAAATGCTTCGAATAGATCGAATATAATTAACGGTGTATTTGGTTTGAGGTGTCCTCTTTAAGAATTGATCCAAAATCCATTTATTGGCTTCAGTTCGTTCCGTTGTTGGAGGTTTGATTCCACCCCTCGCCAATACCATCGGCTTCTCACCATCTGACTCAATGGTCAATTGCCCTCTCGTCCTCCAACCTAAAACCTGCTTAACGCTGTGCTTGATCTCCAACACCGTTGCTTTACCTGTAACCGACTTAGCACATTGTCCAAAGTATTTGGACAAAGGACCTTTTGTAATCGAATCTACTTTGCTTTTAGGCAGTGTGCATAGGAATCCATCGGTTGTTACGTTGCATACCTCAACAGCTTTAGGCAAAGCATTGAGAAGTTCGGAAACAACACCTCTGACCAATGATGTAATGTATGAAGCAAGAAATGGATTGGTAATTTTGGAAGAAGGCAAAGTAGTAGACTCACCCGATCGAGTGTCAAAAACGTTTTTCTTTCTTAAGCCCTGCGCTGTCTTGCCGTAAGTGGAATTACCAATCTCTTTCCAAAACATATTATTCAACGTTTCCTTTCTGTATTGGCTTCTTCGTTTGCGACAGTCCTTAACAAAAGCTAAATACGGTTTTGTTGATTGATCTGTTGGAAGGTAAAGACCTAACTCAATTTTGATTTCTGCACCTAATCGTTTAGCCAATAACAACTCAGGCCCTCCACAATAAGATCTGCCTTCGTAAGGAAAGATCAAACCAAACTCAGTACGGACTGGAAGAGATGGATAACGGATTGTTTTCGGAAATTTAAAGTTACAGCAAATAAAGGAGAGATTGTTCAGGTCGGTAAGCACTTTTAAATCATCGGTATAATTCATCTGATCCCATAAAGGGACGCCAATTGAAGCCATAGCAGTGGTGTAGGCACCGCACAAATCATAATCAATCCATTGACCAGTTGCCGTTGGCCCAAATTGGTATGTTTCACTTCTGCCACCGTGATAAGTCTCAACAGCGAACTGCTCACCAATGTTCCTCTTATGGTGAAGAGCCACCTTCTTTGCGTAATACCACTTACCGATCCTTTTGTTGAAAAACCTCTCCTTACTTTCGTAGATGCCGAGCACAGTCTGATGATCGATGCCTTTCTCAGACCAGAGTTTCAAAAGGGAATCTACACCAATTGAAGTCAATGTTATCGGAGTGTCTGTAACATCATTGGAATCATTGCTTGATCTGCCTAAACCCAGCTCTGAGTAAATTGCTCTGATCTCATTTAGATACTTCACACAAATGACAGCATCCCTCAAAGCGTAATCGATGAATCGGTTTGGATCTTCCTTTCTGATGACATCCATATTTTCGATTTCATCCTGCGTCATCTCCAACTTTTTAAAGTCAACCAAATCACCCAACGCCTTCAACGATTTGAAATTGAGTGGAGCCAATACGAAGGTATCCCTAAAGAAAATGTTTACCTTCTCATCAGCATTGGTCTCTTTGGCTGATAAGAACAGATTCAAACCATTCTTTGAGGACACAAAGGTTCTTCTTACGTTGTCTATCTGGTTTTTGAATTGGTTAAAATCTGCAAACAACGACACATCGACCACTGAAAAATGACACACCAAATAAATCTTCTGTGGCAATACCTTTAGCTTAACCTTCTTTATCCCTTCAAAGAGCACCCAATGAACAAAGTCAGTCAGATTTAGCCTTTCATTGTCAGAGAACAAAATACCCTCATAATGCTTAAAGACTTCTGTGTTCGGTGAACCAACTTCTGCATAATATTGATAGGACAATACAAAGTTCTGTTCCTCTGAAATCTGCTTAAACTCTGTATCAAAACCAATTGTTAAAACGTTATCCGACAATGGTAGATTAACAGAGGGAAGTATT
>CAJWPV010000045.1 GCA_913045395.1 uncultured Verrucomicrobiota bacterium
CTTCGTTTACGTAAACCGAAGACACCTCGAACGGCAGCTTGACGAGCTTCTTCCCCTTTACCAGTCGTGGGGCATTGCGGGAATCAAGTACGGTTTTGTCCAGCACGGTTCCCAAAAGTGGACCGCGTGGATGCACGATGCCATCCGCGAGACGGCGAAGTACCGAATTCTGGTTGATGTTCACGACGAATATCGCATGACGGGTTGGCAGCGCACCTACCCGAATTTCATGACGTCAGAGGGCATCGGCGGAGACGAGACCCGTCCGTCGCACGAGCAAGTTCTCGCGAATCTTTTCACGCGTATGATTGCCGCACCGGCGGATCACACGTTCTGCTACTACAACGGCTATGTCGACCAAACCTCCTCTCACGCAAGCCAGCTTGCCAAGAGCGTCTGCTTCTTCAGCCCGATCCAGTTCCTCTTTTGGTACGACCGCCCCGCCGTGGCGAAAGACGAGCCGGAGCTGGAGTTTTGGAAGCACTTGCCGACCACCTGGGACGAAACGAAGGTCCTGCATTCCAAGATTGGGTCGTACGCGGTGGTTGCAAGGAGGAAGAGCCGAGACTGGTTCGTTGGATGCCTCAATGCGGTTGAGCCGCGTACGTTCGACGTCGCCCTCGATTTCCTTCCCAAAGGCCAGCGCTTTGTGGCACATATCTATCGCGATGACACGGCGGTGCCGACGAGCACGAAGGTGGGCATCGAACGCAGGCACGTCAGTCCAAAGACAGTCCTCCGAGTTTCTATGGGGAAACAGGGCGGCGTAGCGATACGAATCGTTTCCCGCAAGGCGGACTGATTCATTTCAATTGATCTCGCTTTTTGCCGCCATGTTGGCGCAGCAGATCGGCGGTTTCCTTGTGCCCAGCCTTTACCGCATAATCGAGGGCAGTTTTTCCGCTCAAAGCTGTGGCATTCACATTCGCCCCGTTTACCAATAGAAGTTCAACGATTTCCTTTTGGCCTGAACCAGATGCACCATGCAGGGGTGCCCATCCACCTTCATCCTTGGTATTTGCATCGAAGCCACCAGCCAGATGCAGCTTGACCGCTTCAATGTTTCCCGTTCTGGCAGCCTCCCAAAGTGAAACCTCCGGAGTTTTTAATTTGGCTGTCGGTTTGTCTACCGGCAATTCCGGCCGTGCCTCTTTGACAGCAGGTTCAACCGGCTCCGGCGCCAGGTGCATTGGTGTCTCGGGAACGGGCTTGCCGCATCCCGCCAACAAGATGGCTGCAAGCACTGGTGTCAGCTTGGTTGTCATCTCTGGATGATTGATGTTCATCGCTGCCAACTGTTTTAGCCAATTATAATCGCGGACCCATTGCTCATTCCCGTTAAGAGGCTTCGCGTGCATTGGTGTGTATTTGTTGTTTTAAGATTTTCGGCGGGCGACGACGAAGGCGTTGAACATGAGGTAGCGCCACGGGCCGAGGTTGAGTGCAACGTCGATCGGTTTGGCGACATGGCGGTCAGTGCACTCGACGCGCAGCACGTCGCAGTCGTTTTGCTCCAGGAAGAATTTTATTTCGAAGCTGTTGGTGGCGACGATCGCGTCATCGTCCGGCTGGAATGGCTTGCGGCGGATCGGCTCCATGCGGTCGAAGTGTACCGAGCCGGGATCGGCCATCATTTGCCGGCGCTTGGCCCGGAGCCGTTGCCAGTTGCGCCATTTATTCCCGATGCCGCGCATCTTCGGGTGGTAGTCGCGCAGGCCAAGCGCACGGAAAAAATTCGGACTCGAGATGACGACCTTGCCGCCCGGTTTTGTGACGCGCACCAACTCGGCGATGAACGCCTCCGGCTCCTCAACGTGCTCGAGCACGTTCAGCGCGCCGACGCTGTCGAAGGTGGCATCGCCGAACGGCAGATTGCGACCGTCGTAAAGCTGGCATCGATCGCTGATTTGCTCGGCCTTTTCGATGCTCGGCCCAGACACCTCGACACCGTGAGCCTCGTACCCTACCTCCATTAGTCGCTTCACCACCTGGCCCACGCCGCAGCCGACATCGAGCGCCTTGCCGCCCGGTTCGTCCGGGCAGAGCGTGTCGGCGTACTTGGCATAAAAACTGGCATCCCAGCCCTCGAGAAAGTCGGCATACTCCTCATTCTCGTGGTAGTAGTTTTGCTGCTCACCCATTATGCCAGAGTTTTTTTTCGCTCGTTCACAATGATAAAACCAAGCAGTCCGAAGCCGCCGAGTAGTGAGGCCAGGCTAACGTACAGCCAGGTCATCGGCGGCTGGAAACGAAAGACAATCTTATGCTCACCGGGTGACAGGCGCACCCCGCGCATCACGTAGTTGCAGCGGAGCAGCTCCGCCGCCTTGCCGTTGACCGTGACGCGCCAATGCGGCGACCAATGGTCGTTGAGGAGCAACACCGACTCGGCTGCGGGCTGGGCGGTGAGCCGTATTTCCTTCGGCCGATACGATTGGATGCTGACTTCGCCGGCCGTTTGGCCAAGCGCGGCAGTTGTCGGGGCGATCGGCGAATTAACAAGCACCGTGGCGTGCGGATCGAACTCCCGCTTGGCCAAGGTCTCGAGTGTCGCGGTGTCATTCGTCTGCACCTGCCACTCGCTGTACAGCTTGGCCCGGGGCATCGCACCGTCGAACCGGATCAGGCTGTACGGGCCGGCCGGGTTGAATTGCGTCGTAAAATCCTCCGTGCCGGGCGCGTTCGGGTTTTTCGTGTCGGGCCGGAGTCCGACGGCAAAGTTCGTGGCCACCGTGAAGCGACCTTTGCCGGGATCGAATTGGCGGTTGAAAAAAGCGACGTCGTTGGTGCCGCCGAGCAGCCAGCGCGTGTTGGTGAGTTCCCAATGCCGTCCGGCGAGGTAATGCGTGTTCGTGTCGCCGGTAATGGTGAAGCGCCGTTCAAACGCCTCGTGGTCGGCGGCCATGCGCGGCATTTGCACAAGGTCGAGCGACTGGATGTTGTTGTACAGGAACTGATGTTGCAGCCACTCGATGCGGTACAGTTGGCCAAGCGTGCCGGACGGCAGCGGTGAGAGGGTGACACGCCCTTCGTGCGGCGATTTGGCCAAGGCGCTGATGAGCGGATTGCCGCCCTCGTACTTATGCTTGTAATTGTCGTACTGCACCCACGGCGAGTTGGCGCGCGTGAGGTCGATCACGATCAACAGGCCAAGCGCCACCGCCCACTTCGCCAGGCCGCCACCGCGCATCAGTTTTGCTATGAGGAAAACACCCGCACCGAGCAGCAGCGCCGACAGGATGATTTCCATCGCGCTGAAGCCAGCCATCACTTGCGCGGCGTTAGGGTCGAAACCACGCGAGGCGATGTGCTGCCCGAGCGATTTTTTTGACGCCCCTAAAATCAGCGAGCCGAGCAGCATCACACCGGCGACGATGCCCGTGCCGCGGACCCAAAGCCGCG
Source organism: uncultured Verrucomicrobiota bacterium (assembly GCA_913045395.1). Taxonomy (GTDB): domain Bacteria; phylum Verrucomicrobiota; class Verrucomicrobiia; order Limisphaerales; family UBA1096; genus UBA1096. The sequence goes on from CAJWPV010000045.1 coordinate 3,403, forward strand.
CCGCACGGCTTGGCTCCGCCGTCTCACGTTTGGCCAATCGTAGCAGGCCCTCGATGCCGTAGCCGTAAAGGATGATCAGGGAGAAGTGCAACGGATGCAGGAACTTAATCGGGTTTCGCATCGTGTTGAAAAACGGCAATTGATAAATGAGTTGGTAGAACAGCGCATGCCGACCGAATGCCAGCAACAGCGACACCAGCGCGAGCCCTGCCCAAAACAAAATCATTCGTTGTTCGATTGGAGAATAAATGTTCATCCGTTTTTGCAGTGCGAAAAACAGCGCCCAAATCCCGAGCAGCACGACGATAATTCCGGCGTATTCGCCCGAGCCTGAGTGGCGCTGCAGGAACTGGTCTTTGTTTTGAACCAGGCTCATCAGTTGTGCCGCCTCCTGGACGGAAACGTTCAACGCCCTGGCCAACTCACCGGGGACGACGTTTCGCTGGCCGAACGCGGCGATGACTTCCTCCACCTCGGCGACGCGGTCGAGCACCGGATCCTGCCCCATCGAGCCCCAGTAATTGCCGCCGTCGAGCGAGCGAAGTTTGTTGCTATCGTACGGGCGAGGCGTGTCGAGGCGGTAACCGTAAAGGCCGGGGATCACGATGCGCAGCGTCTCTATTTTCGGCAAGCTCCACTGTGTGAGAAATGTCCACTGCCGCTCCCTTGCCGCGGCGCGTTGCGCGGGCGTTTGTGGATCGCCGGACTGGCTGCTGTTTGCACCTTGGAGTTGTGTGCCGATGAGTGTGGACAGCGTCTGAGAAGCGCCCAAGGCTGCGACCAGCGCCACCACCGCGATACCAGCCAACCCACGTCCTGCCGCCTGGGCAAGCGCAGCCGGCTTGTCCGACTCGGGCCGCCCTATGACGGACCCGAAGAGCACAAATGCTGCGATGTATAGGCTGAACAGTGCGCCAACATCGTAGCCCTCCATTAAACCCAGCCCGACGCAGATGCCTGCTAGGGCGAGGTTTGCCCACGGACGCGACTTGAGCGCGCGCACGATGAACGCGGCGGCGAGAAACGTGGTGGCAAACGTGAGCGAGCGCGACGGCAATCCCCAGCAGGCGTACGAGACGACCTCCATGTTGAAGGCAGCAGCAACGGCGCCGAGCGTGCAGGCGAGATTGCGGAAGCCAAGCGTGCGGAAGAAAAACCAGGCGGACAGCCCGAGGATGACCAGGCAAATCGGTGTGCACCATTTGAGGTAGAGGACGGACTTTTGAAGCAGCAGACCAAGAGCCATGTAGATGCCAGGCGACGCGCTGGGCTGCTCGTAGCCCAGCCAGTTCAGATCGTGCCAATAGCCGGAAAATGTGCCGGGCATCTTGATGGCGTCGGTGCTGATCGAGCCGAGCGGGCCGTCGTTGGAGAACAGAATCAGCGCCGGATCCAGACTGTTCCAAAACAGGAACAGCGTGACGACGACCAGCACCACGGCTGCGCCCGCGAACGGCTTGAGCCAACCGGGCGAGCGTTCAATTGAGAGAAACGGTAAATTCACAGTGTTGGTTTACTGCCACTGCTCTTTGTTGAGCGATGAGCCGAAAATGAGGTCGCGTAAAAACACGGTGACGACCCCGAGTTGCCAATGAAGCCACGGCACCCTGGGCCGGGCGGATTCGAAAATGCGCCGGGCGTGTTCTGTTTTTTCACCGGCCATCTGCTGCATCTTGACGTGGGAGCGCGCGGCGAACATGCAGCGCAGTTTTTGCCGGCGCAGCCATCGTGCCAAACCAGCCTGATCCATCAAGCCAAACGCGTGCTGAATGGCCTCCCATTCGTCGAGTACCCAGCTTTGGATGTTTTCCTCGTTGCGCTTGGTCATGCTGAACGGATGGCGGCGGATCTGCAGCAGCACCTCCGGCACGGCAACGCGCTGTTCGCAGGTCTTGGCCAAGTCGGAATAAAAAACGCAGTCGGCCGCGTGCGGCATGTCGGTGCGGAATGCAACGGGACACGCTTGGCCAAGCGACTTGATTAGTACACCACCGAGCATGAGAGAGTCGCATTCGCTGTGCTGCGCGAGCAGGGTGTTGGCGGAAACTTCACGCGCGGCAGCTGATTTTTTTTTCGACTTGGTGTCGAGCCGGTTGCCGTCCTTGTCTATGAACTCCGGCAGGCAATAGCTGAACGACGGCGTGGGCGCGTCCACGAGTGCGGCGGTCATTCGCTCCATGAAATTTGGCAGTAGTACGTCGTCAGCGCAGATGTAATGCAGGTAGTCGCATCCGGTGGCGTAGCTGAGCGCCTTGTTGAAATTTCGAAACAACCCCTCGTTTTGCCCACTTCGGATCAGTTCACAATTGAGCGGCTCGTATGTCTCGACGAGTTGCGCGGTGCCGTCGGTCGAGGCGTCGTCGAGGACGATCACGCGATCGGGGCGAGGCGTCTGCGCGGCGAGCGAGTCGAGCGTGGCGAGGATGAAGCGTTCCCCGTTGTACACCGGGATGACCGAGATGATGCGCGACCGATCGCTCATGACTGCTGCGCCAGTTCGCTGATCATCGCCTTCCAGCCTGGCGGATCGTAGCCGGTAGCTTCGTTGAAGCGGTCTCCGTTGAGGCTGCGGTCGCAGACGAACTCGTCGTTCGGCTCGATGACACCCTCCCAGCCAAGTTTTTCCCGGCACAATTGCAGTAGATCGAACTTGGAAATAGGTTCACTGGCAACGTGCCACAGGCCAGAAAGTCTGGGGTGCCGGGTGAGAATTCGCTCAACGATCCGCGCCATTTCGAGCGTGGTAAAACCACTGTAAATGGCTTTTGTAAAGCCGTTTACGGTTTGGCTTCGCTGGCTCATAAACCAATCCAGCAGTGCCAAGTTGGTGCCGAGTTCGTGGCCAATCACCGATGTGCGGAGGGTCACGCATTGGGGGCCGGTGACTTCGCCTCGGTGCTTGGATTGGCCGTAAAGATCGGTGGCGTCGGCGGGGTCGTCTTCCGTGTAGTTGCCCCTGGTTCCGGCGAAGACGCAGTCGGTGCTGAACTGAATCAACCGCGCACCGGTCTCGCCGCAGCGCTTGGCCAAGCGGTGGGGAAACTCAGCGTTAACGCGCGCGGCGAGTGCCTCATCGCTGGCTTCGTCGCGCTGCTTGATCAGGCCGACGCAGTTGATCACGGCATCGGGCTTCGCTTGGCCAAGCGCCTGGCCAAGCGCCGTGTCGTCGGTGATGTCATCGACCTGGATCGACTTGGCCTTGTCAAATAAATGATGCGGGGCGAAGTCGGCGGCCGGTCGGCGCAGCGTCACCCAAATGTCGTGTCGTGTGTGGAGGCTGCGCCAAAGTTGGTGGCCCAACATGCCGCTACCACCGAGGATTAGCAGCCTCAAGGCTGGGCCTCCCTTTCGTGGCGCGCTGGGAGGCCGCGCACATCCTTCACGGCGAGGAGGTTGAAGGCGTGTTTTGGTTTTCGGTTGATGCGGAGCAACAGGGTCAGCGCCTCGTCGAGCAGCAGGCAGCCGGGGAAACCGTACTTCGGCCCGGCCATGTAGCCGCGCAGGTAGCGCGTGCCGGTTGTGCCGTGCACCGTGTAGCCGTGTCCCTCGAATTCGTGGATGAACCAACCGGAGCGGTGCCGTTGATAGTCGTTGCCGAACTCAGGTCCCTGCGGGACGAAGCCGTGCGGCGTCTCGAGCAGGATGAACTTGGCTGACAACCGTTCGACGCGATCGAGCAACTCGAACCCTTTGGCTTTCGGCAAATGCTCGATGAGGCCGTAAAGGGTGACGAGGTCAAACGTGGCGTCGAGGTTGTCACTGAGGATATCGGCCTGAATGTAGTGGTCATGGACATCGCGCTGCTTGGCGAGATCGATGGCTTCGGCGTGGGCGTCGAGCCCGGTGGTTTGTACACCCGGCCGGAATTGGCTCAAGTGCGAGCGGATACCGCAGCCGATGTCGAGCGCGGTCTTAACCTCACCATTATCAATGAGTTGCGCGGTAAAATCGGCGGCGGAACGAGGGCGCAACAGTTGTCGGAGCGGGTTCGGCATGCGCTTGGCCAAGAGGATCAGATGTACAACTCAACTTCGCCCATTTTGTCGAGCAGCAGCTTGATGTCGGCGGCGGACTTGAGTTGTCGGGTGTTGTTGGAAGTGTATTCGGTGCCGAGCGATTGTTCGGCGCGGTGGTCCGGCACGTGGTACTCGGGGTGGATGGCGTAAAAGAGTTCCTCCTCGGTGATGCGCTGCATCTCGTACTCGTTGACGAGCGTCTCGTGCAGTTTCTCGCCGAGGCGAATGCCGATGACGTCTATCGGATGATCGGTGCCCTTGGGGCTGAATTTCTGGCAGACGGCCTCCGCGAGTTTTTCGATAGTGCTGGCCGGCGCCTTGCGGACAAAAATCTCGCCACCGGTCGCGTGTTGCATCGCGTGCAGCACAAGGCCGACCGACTGGTCGAGCGTCATGAGGAAGCGCGTCATCTCCGGTACGGTGAGGGTGATCGGCTCGTCGTTTTCGATCTGTCGCTTGAACAGCGGGATGACCGAGCCGCGGCTACCCATCACGTTGCCGTAGCGTACGCAGCAGAACTTCGTATCGCCGCCATTCTGGTTTTGGCTACAGACGAGTTTCTCCATCATTGCCTTGCTGGTGCCCATGGCGTTGAGCGGCTTGACGGCTTTGTCGGTGCTGAGGGCGACGAACGTCTTCACGCCGGCAGCCTTGGAGGCGCGGCAGACGTTTTGCGAGCCGACGACATTGGTCTTGTAGGCCTCGTACGGGTATTTCTCGCACGACGGCACATGCTTGAGAGCGGCGGCATGGAACACGAGATTAACACCGGTCATGGCTTCCTCGAGGCAGGCTTCCTCACGCACATCGCCGACGATGTACTGGAACTGCGGGAACGCCTGCTGCATCTCCCACTGTTTCTTTTCGTCGCGGCTGAAGATGCGAATTTCAGCGGGGGATTGCTTGAGTAGATGCGCGGCGACGCGGTTTCCGAAGGAACCGGTGCCTCCAGTGATC
>CAJWPV010000046.1 GCA_913045395.1 uncultured Verrucomicrobiota bacterium
AATCGCTCATTGACACCGTGCCTGTTGCCTCCCCACCGGACATTACCGCTGCAATCGATGGCTTGATCAAGGGCGCCCAAGCCATGCGCAACACACCGGCGCACCAGCGGGTGGACATCCTACGCAAAGCCGCGTCGCTCATACGCGAGCGTCAGGAGGAACTTGGCCGGCTCATTAGCAGCGAGGAAGGCAAGGTGCTTGCCGAGGGTCGTACCGAGGCTAGCCGTGCCGCCGAGACGATCGATCTCTGCGCCGACGAGGCGCGGGCATTTCACGGCGAAACCGTGCCGCTCGACTCCACACCCGGCGGCGTTGGCAAGCTGGGTTTCACACTGCGCGTGCCATGCGGCATTGTGGCGGCGATCACGCCGTTCAACTTTCCGATGAATCTCGTCGCGCACAAGGTCGGCCCGGCGATTGCCGCCGGTAACGCCGTGCTGCTCAAGCCGGCGTCCGACACCCCTCTGTCGGCGCTGAAACTGGTGGAGATTTTGCTCGAGGCCGCTCTTCCGGCGGAAGCCATCGCGTGCATCACCGGGCCCGGCGCCGCGCTTGGCCAAGCGATCTGCACCGACCCGCGAGTCCGCAAGATCAGCTTCACCGGCAGTGCCGAGGTGGGCGAACAAATCTGCCGCCTGGCCGGGCTCAAGCGCGTCACGATGGAGCTTGGCTCAAACAGCCCGGTGATCGTGCTCGACGATGCTGATCCCGAAAAAGTCGCGGCAACCATCGCCGTCACCGGCTTTGCCAACGCCGGCCAGGTCTGCATCTCATCGCAACGCATCTTGGCCACACCAAAAATTCATGATGATTTACTCGACGCGCTTACAACGAACATCAGCCAACTCACCGCCGGCGATCAACTCGCCGAGGGTACCAACGTCGGCCCACTCGTCCGCGAAGCCGACGCCAGGCGTGTGGAGGAGTGGCTTGGCCAAGCGCGCGCCCAAGGGGCACAACTGCTCTGCGGCGGCGGCCGCGAAGGCTCAGTCGTGCAGCCGGCGGTGTTGGCCAACGTCAACCGGGACATGCGGATGAGCTGCGACGAACTGTTCGGCCCGGCGGTGGGCGTCACTCGTGCGGACAGCATCGACGATGCCATCCACCTGGCTAACGACACGCGGTATGGCCTGAGCGCCTCCATCTTCACGCAGGACATCGACAAGGCGATCCGCTTCGCGCGGGAGGTGGACAGCGGCAATCTGCACATCAACTTCGGCACCGCGTGGCGTGCCGAGACCATGCCCTACGGAGGGCTCAAGGACAGCGGCATGGGCAAGGAAGGCCCCAGGTACGCCGTGGAGGAAATGAGCGAAACCAAAATGGTGGTCATTCATGGGAAATAATTTTCCGCCCAATGAAGTTGTTAAAGGCTTTGGTTGCCGGACTTCTCTATACGGTACAGGTGGGTGTCACTCCTCAGAAATAGCGCGCCATCAGCGATGGCTGGCGAAGCCTTGAAAGTGCCTTTCAACTGATTGATCGCCAGAACCTCGAATTTATCAGAAGCAGCGGCGATTGTGGTTTTCCCCTCGCGGTTGCAGAAGTAAATACGACCGCGAATCTCGACGGGTGAAGAGTCGTGGTTGCCGCCGAGGCGTTCGCGCCAATGCTCCTTGCCGCTCAGCGCATCAACACAACTTGCCACGCCCCCGTCGTGCACAACAAAAAGTTCCCGGCCGACCAGAAGTGGCGATGGAACATGAGGGATACTGATGGAGCGTTGCCAAACAACCTGGTCGTCGCGGAGCCTGCCCTTGCCGGGGCGGACAGCATAGACGCAGAAATGATCCTGACGGATGGAACCCACGACATAGAACAGGCCATTTCCATACGAGGGACGGCCAACGATGGAGAAGCCATCGTAGGGCATCCACCAGATTTCCGCGCCGGTCGTGAGGTCATACGCCGCGACATGGTCGGCTCCGGAGCAAACGAGTTGCGGGACGCCGTTGATGCGCTGAATCAGCGGCGTGGAATAGGCCATTTTTGCAATGGATCGTTTTTTGGCTGCAGCCTCTAGGTGTGCCCGCGGTTGCTTCCACTTGATTTTCCCCGTCAGCTTATCGAGGGCGACAATGAATTGGTTGTCGATGCCATCGCAGGTGAGAATCAACAGGTCGCCATGAAGAATCGGCGAACTGGCTCCACCCTGGATCACGTTGTATTTGAACGTGGTGTTTTTCCATATGATTTTACCGGCCGTGTCCAGGCACACGCTGCCGCGCGGGCCGAAGTGGGTGTACACGCGCTCGCCATCCAAGACGGGTGTGGGAGAGGCATAACCGTTTAATCTGTGATGGGGGCCAGCATCCTGCGGCGTCAACACCTCAACATTGTGCAGTAACTTGCCGCTTCTTTTGTCGATGCAAATGGCGTGGAGCGATTTACCCTCGGCCTCGGCGCTGGTCATCCAGACCTGATTGCCCGCAATCACTGGAGAGGACCAGCCCCGGCCGGGCACCGGTGTTTTCCAGGTGATGTTTTCACCTTCCTTCCAGTGGATTGGAATGCCCGTTTGATCTGAGTGCCCCTGCCCGTCGGGTCCACGAAACTGAGGCCAATCCCCTCTTAAACAATCAACGCCAGACAAGAAGGCCAAGTAGGTTAAGTAAAGTTGAAATGATGTAAGCCTCATCGGGAATTAATCGTGATTGGCAACAGGGGAAATCGTAGGGGCACCAATCCAAGTCGTCAAAGCAGATTTAACAAAAGGGCTAGCCCCGGCGCTTTAGTTCTATTTTACCGGTTCTAGCCACTCCGGATCATACGGTGTCCGCGCTTTAACCCCGGCAAGTTGATACAACACATTGCGCAACAGCTTGGTCAGCTTTGGATCGGCATCAAGCGCCCAGCCGAAACCAATGGCGCCGGCGTTGAACACCTTGCCACCCTGGGGACGCTCCCAGTAGATCATGTCCACCAGCGATCCCGTTTCCTGCTGGCCGAAGCGGGCGAAATAATCCAGTACGCGAACATTGTCGCGCTTCAGATTGGCGATTGTCTCGATCCCGGGCGGCTCATTGGGGAGGAAAGCCCCCGCCGGAATCGGCCCGGTGGGCGGCGCGAAGGAGGAGAGGCGAATATCACCCTCATGACCGCCAGCCCTGCGATAGCCATTCTTTGCGCCACCAAAAACAACGCGATCAGAAAAATCAATGCGTTCCGGCTCATGAAACAGAAAATGCCTTGGCGCCGTCACAGTATACATGCCGTTGTTGTTACCACCCCACCAACCGCTGCATTCCAGTCCGATGTTCTTCCAAGGCGGGAATCCACAGTTACGCATCAGGCTGCCGCGTTTTCCATCAAAGCTGTGGTATATTTCCCCGACGTTGGCCAGCGCCCTGCCACCAATTGTGGGGCCATACTTCCTGCACTCGATCGTACCGAGTTCGTCATCCACAGTAATCCGCCAGAACATGGTGTTGCCGGACAACACCGCTGCCGCGCCTCCATTCTTCAGGTACCGATCCAACCCGTCATACATCCGCGCGGACCAATATTCGTCATGGCCGTTGATGATGAGCGCCTTGTAGCCGTTGAGCAACGCAGGGTCGCGATGCAGGTCGAGGTTGGTAATGACGTCGAAATCGTAGCCCTGTTTCTCCAGCCATACATGAGTAAACCGCTCGCCGCGCATGAGGTGGGAATACCCGACGCCCGATGGGCTGTAGCGGACATCCGGGCCAGCCACCGGCCACGGAATGTGCAACCCAAGTTTATAGGTGGGCTGCCCGTGGGCGTGGTCCCGATAAAAACAGTAGGCCGGCGGATTCGCTGCATCGTTGACCTGCCCGCCAGTGGGCCAGTTGCGGTTTTCGTCAGGCACATTCCTTGCAAAGGGCGTTCCCCCATAGGCGCGCCAAGTGGTGGATGAGCACATTAACAGCAGTGGCGCCCTAGGTGCATCCTTGGCTTTGTTGATGACAAAAGTGACGGGATATCGGTGCCGCTCACCCTCGAGTTCAAAGTTGAACCATGCCGCATAAATGCCTGTTTTCGCATTTTTTGGAACATGAAAGGTTTCCGCAGCTTTCCACCCGCAATCGTAGAGATCATCAGAGGCCAGTCGCAAACCGTGGCCCCGATCTGAATCGGCTCCGGGATCATAATTCGTATCGTAACGCCCGATGCTGCCACCTTCGAAGGACGGGCCGCCGATCATCCAAGTCCCAAGATTGATTATTTCACCATCGCGACGGTTCCTGGATACGTCCCTCACTTTGACACCCTGTTCTTCATCCAACGGCCAAAAGGCAGCAAGCGCCGGGTCCTTGAGGTTGGGCTCCTTCAGGCCGCGCGTAGAAAATCGTTCTATGATTTCATCCCCCGAAAGGGCGCGCGTATAGATCGCAGGCATGGCAATATCGCCATCAAAAAAACGCCCTATCACGTCCCGGTCGCTGTAGGCACCGATGCGCAACTCGGCTCGGCCAGCCCTGCGCGGCAAGAACTTTCCCGTCGCCTGCCATTCGGCGGCATGTTTGCCGTCGACCCAAATCGCCGCGGTCTTGGTCGTGCCATTCCAGACTCCAACAAGATGATGCCACTGGCGGAGATTCAGCTTTGGTCCAATCATCATGCTGTCTTGTTCAAACATACCTCCAGATCCAATGGAAAACACCGCCCTGCCTTCGGCATCCAAAAACAAGCCATAACCGCAACGGTCCGGATAATCGTGCTGGGTGAGAATCCCCTGCCATGGTTTGAGTTTCCAGGGCCGCACCCAGCATTCGAGTGTCAGTGCATTTAGTTCGGCATCGGCTGGCAATCCGTTTTTTACCCGCACATATGATCCCGGATGAATCGGCTGCACGTGGGCGGACGATTCCTTGTCCGCTAGCAGAATGGTTTCATCACTGGATCGCTCATCAACCCGCAATCCCAGCTTCGTCACCTGGAAGCGGTAAGGAACCTGGCTGCTGACATGAAACCGGATCACATCCCCGGCCGGAACACTTTCACGATCCGGGTAGGCATGCAGACCGCGCAGTTCGATGGACTCGTGCATGGGATCGGCCTGGCAAACCGGCTTGGCGACGTGCAATACCAAGGCGATCATCAACATGGCCAATCCGTGAAAGGCCACGAGCCGGACCAGGCCGAGCCTAATTTCTGGGAGTTTCCTCGCGCTTTTCATTTCAAGTTCCGGGGCAAATGACTCCACGTTTGGACAAGCGGCCAACGGTTATTTGCCCCCACTCAGCTCCAGCATCGTTTGGCCAAGCGCACGGCCGATCTTGGTGAAGGTGATGGTGCTTCCGAGGTAGTGGTAGGGGCGATCGGAGCCTATCTTGACCCATTCCTCAAAATTATCACGCCACGTAGGGTAGGCTTCGTCGGCTCGTTTGTCCCAGTAGATGTCGGTCGGGATGGCTTTGACGTTGCCTTTGAAGGCGGGGACGTCATTCATCGCCGCTTGGGCAGTCTTGACAATGGCCATGTTGCCCTTGGCCGGCTTGAAACCATTCTGCCCCATGATGCCAATCGCCACCGGAAGGTTCGGCCTGGCCAAGTCTTTGCGAACGTCACGGATAAAATTCTCCATATTTTTGGCGTACTCGTCTTGAAAACCGTTGTACATGTCGTTCCAGCCTTGAAACCAAACGAAGCCGGCGATGTCGTAGCCACGCCCGTCGTAGTCGGGAAACCTTGTTTTCAACTCGCTTAATGTCGTTTTAATTTCCGACATCATCAGGCGATAGAAGTGCCCGTAGCTTTCCACCACCTCTTTGCGGTATCCGTCGCCCTTGGCCTTGCGGATGGCTTCAAGTGAAGCGTCACTCTTTTCCTCGATTTCCCTGCGCGTGATCTTGGGATTGTCTTTCTTAGCCTGGTCCCACTCTTTACGGATGAGGTTATTGTAGTCGCGCTTTGCCATGTTCCCGACGAATTCATCGATCTTCTCTTTCGATTGCAGCCCGGAACTCGGCGACCGAAAGTCGCGCCCAATGCTTTTACCGCCCCAGGCCGTCTTTATGAGCAGCACCGGCTCGTCGTAGCGATTGCCCATGATGTGGCCAAACTCCAGTTCAAGCCCGATACATCCAGGCGAACCGTATCCGACAGTCAGTTTGCCGCGGCGTTCGAGGTAGTTGATCCACACGTCATCACGCTCGATGTACTTCCCGTCCTTGTGCAAATGCGCGAAGAAATCCTTGGTTCCCGGCGAAATGATCTGATGGTTAAGCAGTGGGTCGATCTTGCCCTTCCCTTCCATGTTCGATTGACCGGCAAGAATGAACACCTTTACCGGTTTCAAATCCGCCGCCGAAGCGGATATCACCAATGCCAAGCCAAGCGCGAGGAACAAGAATCGTTTCATGACGTGCCGGGAGGCTACCGGTTGTCAAAGAGTCGGCAAGTGGAAATTTGGCCATTTTGCTTTGTCACCGGAGACCCTTTGCTACCATCTGCGCCCGCATGGCGCGCAAGGTACTCATCCTCACCGAGGGACTCTCCTCACCGAACACGGCCAAGAGCGCTTGCAGCGTGATCCGCTACCGGCGCGACGAGTTGGTGGGCGTGCTTGACACCACCGTGCCGCCACAGACCTGCCAGGGTCTCTTTGAGGTGGGCGGAGACCTGCCGGTGGTCAACTCCCTCGATGCCCTGCCCGAAGCCAACGTGCTGCTCATCGGCATCGCGCCCACCGGCGGCTCCCTGCCAGCGGCGATGCGGGAACTGGTGCTCGCAGCCATTAAGCGCGGGATGGACGTGGAATCGGGGCTTCACGAGTTCTTCAATGACGACGCGCAGTTCGCCGCCGCCGCCAAGGCCAGCGGCTCGACCCTGCGTGACCTGCGCCGCAACAACGAACGCGACGTGGCCAAGCGTCAAAACATCTCCACCAATTGTCTCCGCATCCACACTGTCGGGCACGATTGTAGCGTGGGCAAAATGGTTGTGGCGATCGAGGTGGCGCGCGGCTTGGCCAGGCGCCGCGTGGACGCCAAGTTCATTGCCACCGGCCAGACAGGGATCATGGTCGAAGGCGACGGCTGCCCGGTTGATGCCGTGGTGGCTGACTTCATCAGTGGCGCGGTGGAAAAACAAATCCTCGCTCACCAGCACCACGAGGTGCTCGTCATCGAGGGTCAGGGTAGTCTGACACACCCGTGCTATTCCGCAGTGACGCTCGGCCTACTGCACGGCTGCCTGCCGGATGGCCTCATTTACTGCTACGAAATGGGCCGCAAAACGGCCAAGGGCGCGGACCACATCGAGCTGCCCACGATCGAGTCGCAGCGCGAGCTCTATCTTGCCATGGCCAATACGGCGCATCCGTGCCGTTTCATCGGCGTAGCCATCAGTAGCCGCTGCGTGGAGGAGTCCGCCTACCTTGCCGAGCGGGATCGCATCGAGTCAGAATGGAAACTGCCAGCCTGTGATGTGTTCCGCGAAAATGCCGAGCCACTGGTGAACGCGGTGCTGGAGATGCTCAAAGACTGAAATGGAACTGCTCCTGCACGAATACGAGCTGCCCCTGAAACATCCCTTCACGATTTCTCGCGGGACAACCACAGCGCAGCGCACGCTGATTGTGGAGTTACAGCAGGACGGCATGAGCGGCTACGGCGAAGCAACTGCCAACAGCTATTACGATTCGTCGATGGACTTAATGCGAACGCGCCTGCAAGCCATGCAACCGCTGCTCGGCAGCGAGATGTTTCGTGACACCGAATCGTTCTGGAACCTTTGCGCCGGGCACCTGGCTGACGCGCCGTTTGTGTTGTCCTCACTCGATTGCGCCGCGCACGACCTGTGGGGTCGTTTGGAAAATGCGGCGGTGCACCGGTTGTGGGGACTCGACCCGAACGATGCGGTAAAATCATCCTTCACAATCGGCATCGCCGGGATGAACGAGATGGTGGCCAAGCTCGCCGAGATGCCGGGGTGGCCGGTGTACAAAATCAAGCTCGGCACCGCGCGCGACGTGCAAATCATCCGGGGCTTACGCGAGCACACTGATGCCGTCTTTCGCGTCGATGCCAACTGCGGCTGGGCTCCGGATGAAGCCGCCGCGCTCTCCACTGAGATGGCGCAGCAAGGCGTGGAGTTCATCGAGCAACCGCTCCCGCCCGAGGCCCGCGAGGCGCAGGCGGAATTATTCCGCAACTCGGCCCTGCCGCTCATCGCCGACGAAAACTGCGTGGGCGAGGCCGATGTGCTGCAGTGCGTGGATCACTTTCACGGCATCAACATCAAGCTCTGCAAGTGCGGCGGACTGACACCAGCACGCCGGATGATAGCGGCCGCGCACGACCACGGCCTCAAGGTGATGGTTGGCTGCATGACCGAAAGCTCCGTCGGCATCTCCGCAGCAGCGCAGCTCACGCCGTTGCTCGACTACGCAGACCTCGAC
>CAJWPV010000047.1 GCA_913045395.1 uncultured Verrucomicrobiota bacterium
GTGATCGCCGTTGTCGATCAGCTTGATGATACCCTCCCGCTCAGAGTTTATGGCAGCGGTAATCTTGCAGGCCGATTTCCAGACATCGAGCAGATAGGCCATCGCCGCATCCGGGTGCGTCTCGTAACCGATGTTGAACTCGACGTAGTCATAAATCCCCTTTCTTGCATCGGTGGTGAGTATTTCCACCTGTTTATTCAGGAGCATTGAGTTGGGAATGGTAATGTTGTGGTTGCGGATGACATCGCGCAACAGGGTCAGCGTGGTGCGAGTCTCGAGCACGATTGCAAGGATGTTTTCATCGGGGATACGGATGACATCCCCCCGTTCAACATTGCTGTTGCTGATGACGATGATGCCGCTGATGAAATCCTTCAGCCAATAGTCCTTTGTCGTAAAAATCAGGACGGCCAATGCCCCGAGAAAGCTGGTGGTTTGAAGCCAACTTTCGAGTTTCCAAATGTTTAGGAAGATTAGTCCTGAAATAATCCCGAGGAGTAACAGTGCAATTAGTTTCAGGTTGTTTGAGGTGTACGATTCCACGTAAATGGAAGTGCCTTCAACCTCCCGCTTGCGTCCATATTTTTTGAGGATCAATGAATGGGTGAATTGCCAGATGAGATACGTCAGCAACACAAGCAACCCGGTATGGCTGATGCTGGAACCGAGTTGGAACTGGAAGGCTACAGCACAAAAATACGCCAAAAAGAGAACCGCGTTTAAAATCCTCAGCAACCGCAGTTGGAACGGCGCCGCGCCAACTGTCTGGACACTCAGATGGCTGATAATTTGCTTACCGAAAATAAGGATCAGCAGATTGATGGTGAACGTGATGTGATCGATTGGCTCAAGATTGGTGAAGTAAGTCAGCAGTCCCTCAAATAAGGAGTCGGAGTCCTTGATTGAATCGACGATGTTTCCAACTGCGTTCGTGGAAGTGAGGGAGTTTGTTTCGTTCATGATTGGCGTGGGTTAATTGATCGGGATCAAGCGTATCCGGCGCACGTCCATGATGGCATTTCGCACCTTGTTTACCGGCTTAATCCAAAAACGGTGTTCGCCCTTGGCCAGGTTCACGGTGCCAACCATGCGCGGGATAAAGTTTTGAAAATGGCCGGTGTCCTTTACGGTGAAATCGAGTTTTTGGCCGGCGATTTCGAGCGCAACAAGACTGCCGCCTTGGCCCTTGCCGCAGCCCTGGTGGATTTCGACATCAAACATGCCGCCGCTCGTCACGGTGAAGTCCCAGCAAACATGGTCAGTCGGGTTCACCCAATAGCCGATTGTGTTTTTGTGCGGCTTGATTTCGTACTGCAACTTGGTGCCGTGGATAGTTGCGTCGCGAGAGTGCAGTAGTATCGAGCGGTCGAGCGCCTGGCCGATCGGTTCGCCTTCCGGCGCGGGGCGCAGGATCAGCGCACGAACCTTTGGTGTCTCGCCGCGAAACTTGAGCTCGAGCTTCTGCTTACCGGCCTGCACGAAATATATCTTCCCGAGGTTGATGTTGTGGAAGCGGTTGGCTGCGCCGGTGGCCTCGAGTTTGGTTGGGATGCGGTACGAACTGATGTTGGGCACGGCGATGCTCTTTCCGCTGGCCAAGCTGTAAACAAGCTCCACCCAGTACTTACCGGGGCGCGAGGCGTTGTATTCCCACGGGTGCGTCTGGTCAGTCGCATCTCCATTCGGTTGGAGGAGGATACGGCCATCCGGCAGTTGCGGCGTGTCCCCAAATCGGTCGGTGCGCGCCTCGTTGTTTTTGTCGCCGTGGGTTTTCAGGCCGGCGTCCATGATGCTGAACTCGAGATGGCGGAGTTTTAGGCCGTCCTGCACGTAAACATTCGCGATGTGATCGAGCGAGTCGGCATTCGTGAATGTCATGCCGGCAACGAGCGGAATTAAAGTCAGGGTATGTCGATTCACTTGGTTTGAGTGAGCTTGGCTTGTTTTCTCAGCGGACGCGGGCCGATCCAGCGGGTGTTGTATTTTTTAATCCAGCCGTCGTCGAGCATGGGGCGGGGTTCGCGGCCGTAACGCTGGCCGTCCATGCCATGCCACGGCAGCGGCTCGACAGTCCAGCCTTGGGCAACATGAAAATCGGAGTCCTTGTCCCAGCCGCTGGTGAACAGGAAAAAGTGGCGAGTCGTGCCGACCGGCTGCCTTGGGTGCTTGGTCGCGGCAAAATCAAGTGTTAGTTCGTCGCCGGCAGCGATGAGGGCGAGTTGGTTGTCCTTGCTGGCGACGAGTTCACCGACATCGCCGTAACGAGTGACCCAGCCGGAGGGGGTGATCCGCCAGTTCGGCTTGTCGCCGGTTTGATCGTGAATCGGGGTCAACGGCAGATGGCCGGGCAAATCTTCAATCGCGCCGTACCCGTGCCAATGCAGATCAGTCGTCGTTGGGAGGATTGTGGCAAGCGTCGGCAAATCTGTTTTTTCAAACAGGGCGATCCGGTTCCAGTGTATCTCGAGTGCCATTGACAGCCGAAGCCGTTCGGCACCTGCTGGCAGTTTGCCGGCCAAGTTGACGACGATGGTTTTAGTCTTGCCGACCGGCGCGCCGACGGTCACGTCCACGCGCTGCCAAGTGCCGTCGACGAGTTGCGCCTCGAGAGAGGGGAAGGGGAACGGTAAATTGGCGTCGTGTGAGGCGGCGATGTTGGCCATACCGCCGCCGAAATGCAGCCAACCGGTCATCGCCAGGGCGAGCGGTGCACCGGCATCGAGCGGGCCGAAGTCGAGTTCGATCGAGTACGGCTTGGCCAAGCCGCGCAACTGCGGCAGGCGCAGCTCGACCGGAGACACCCACTGCTCGTCGTTGGCCTGCAGCGCGGCGGTGACGTCGAGACCGTCACTGCGCCTGGCCCGGTGGAGCGTCGTGCGTTTGGTCAGGGCGGTGAGCCCGGCGGGCGGGTATGGGGCGCTTGGCCGCAGCTTGGTCGTCGGGTGGACTTCGGTGCCGTTTGGCACGTCGATGGCCAGCAACTTGGCTTCGTCGAGGTACAGGATTTCGCGGAGTTCCTCGGTGATCTGCAGCCGGTAGTTGCCGTCGATCGGCTTGAAGTTCGACTCGTCGCCGATCCACACGATCTCGTCCGGGTCGGCCTCAATGTAAACGCCCTCGGCGACCGGCAGGCCAAGCGGCGACGCGCCAAGCAGATCGGTGACGAACCGGTACCTTTCACCGTCCCAAGCATAAAGGTACGGGCATGAACCGGTCGGCAAAATCAACTCGGTGAGGGTGATGATCTCGTCGCGCTTCACCTGCACATCGAGATTGAAAAGGGAGAGGTCGAACCATCGGGCGTTGAGCGATTGGAGCATCTCGTTTTTGCCGATGCCGATCTCGATGGGCAGCGAGTGGGCGGTGCGCTTGAGGCGAAGTCCGGTGGTGGTGGTCTCGATTTGAATGCCGATGCCGCTGGCGTTGGAGCGGTTGCCGTAGAGACGAATCTTCAGCTGCCGGTTGGCGTTTCCGCCGTCGTTGCGGAGGTATTTCAGGCCGGACTCGTGGGCGACCAGCAGGTCGGAGTCGCCATCGCGGTCGATGTCGGCAGCGGCGAGTTGGGTGACTTGGCCGTTGAGAGCGCCCAGGCCAAGCGCGGCTGTGCTGTCGGCAAAACCGGCGTTGCCGCGGTTGCGGTAACCCTGCACGCCGTCGCCGGTGGCGAAGAGGTCGAGCCACCCGTCGTTGTCGTAATCAAGTAGGTGAATCGCGGTGACGCCTTTGGCAAGGGGAAGCATCTGTTTTTCCTCAAGTCCGTTGAAGATGATCTCGAGTTGGCCGTTGGCCAGGCAGACGAGGTCGGTGCGCAGGTCGTTGTTCAGGTCGCCGGTGGCCATCGCGGTGGCCTCCGGGAGGGAGGCGAGAGTGTTTGTCTGCAAGTGGGCTGCGCCGCGATTTTTTTGCAGGAACATAGGCGGCCCGCTCGCGCGTGGGATGAACAGGTCGAGCATGTCGTCGTTGTTCCAGTCATCCATGACGAGCTTGAGCGCGCCGGTGATCTGCGTCGGGATGCCGGAGGTCTTGGTGATATCCTTGAAATATATGCTGCCGAGGTTACGGAACACCTTTAGGCCGGCGTCGCCGGGTTGGATGGCGAGCAGGTCGAGCTTGCCGGTGAAGTCGATGTCGGCGATGACGCCGTCCACGGCCTTGAGCGATGCGAGCTTAGAGAACTTGGACAAATCTCTCGCGATGCCGTTGGTCGCGAACCGGTAGGCGTGCGAACCGAGGTTGCCAAGCATCAGCACGTCGTCGAACCGGTCGTTGTTCAGGTCGCCGACGAGGCAGCGCGAGTAGCGGGCATCCTCGATGCCCGGGAACTCGAAACCGACCGGTGTGAAGACGGCGTTGGTGTTCAGCAGCGTGCGGAAGGTGTTGGTGCGGGTGCGGACGAACAGGCTGTTGTTGCCGTCGTGGTTGAAGTCTATCACGCCGAACGGCCCGCCGAACTGGTCGGCGTTGCCGGCAAAGGCGCGGGAGGTGTCATCGACGAACGTGACCGCGATGCCGTCGGCGTCCGGCTGCGCAAGCTTGAACGGGATGAGCACCTCGGTGTAGAGGCATTTTTCCCATTCGCCCGGCTCATTTGGCATTGATTTGCCGGCGATGCGTTTCTGGTGCAGCTCCATCGCGCCCTTGGCTTCGTCGGGCCGGCCGGCCGCCGTGAGTGCCTCGCTCCAGGCATGGGCCGCGCCGAGGTGGCTTTCCTCGAACGAAACCAGTTCCTCGAACAACACGGCGGCCTCCTCGGCATTGCCGGCGGCAAGCTGCGCCTTGCCGAGCAGGTAGCCCACCGCGCCCACGGTGTTGTCAATGTCGTAGGCCTGCTGCAGCGCCTGGATGGCCTCGGTGTTGCGACCGAGCCGCAGATGCGCGCAGCCGATCAGGAAATGCGCTGCGCCGAGATTGACATCAATGGCCAGGGCTTCCTTTGCGAATTGGATGACCTGGGTCGGGGCGTTGGCCAGGCGATGGGCATTGGCCAGGTTGAGCAGCAGATCGGTTTCGGTGGGCTTGAACTTGAGTGAACCGGCAAAGGCGTTGATGGCCTGTTGCGGCTGGCCGGCCTCGTAGTAGGCTTTGCCGTCGTTGAGCAACTGGTCGAAGTCGGCATCGTCTCGGCCTGTTGCGCTGGTGAGCCAAGTGAGGACGACCGGGGCCAACACCACCGCAACGAGAAGCAGCAGGTACCTCGCAGAGGATTGCGCTTGGCCGGTGCCGGAGTCTTCGGTCATGCGCGGCAGGATAACGGCCGGTGCCGACTTGACCAAGGTGAAACAGGTACCTAGTCTGAACGCGTTCACCTGCCCATGAAAATGCTATCCCGGACGGACTCGCCCCGCTTGGCCAAGGGCTTCACGCTGATCGAGTTGCTGGTAGTAATCGCCATTATAGCGATACTCGCCGGGCTATTGTTGCCGGCACTGGCCAAGGCGAAGGCGAAGGCCGGCCAGTCAGCCTGCCTGAACAACTGCAAACAGATCGGCCTGGCCGTGACGATGTACATTTCCGAGTATGACAACCGGATTCCGCTCTGCCGCAACTGGGGGCGGGCCTGGGGTGGGGATCATGCATTGCGCAATGACTCGGTGTGGATGCCTCAGTTGCTCGAGCCTTACATTGGGAAGAACACCGGCGCACCTGATCCCAAACAACGTGACAAGTCTCGGACGCCCCATTCCGTTTTTGCCTGTCCTGTTGCGATGAAGACGCAGGATTCAGGGATGTTGTCGAGGTTTCGCAACAACAATTATGTGACCTATGTTTGGAATCATATTTACCTTACAAAAAGTCGTGGCAGCTATGAGGTCAATCGGCCAGTCAGCGGTCGCAGGGCCGGCGACTGCGTTAACCCGTCCCTCTCTGTGCTGACCTGGGAGATGCCGTACTGGGACTACAAGACGATGCCACACAAGAGGGGCATCGTGCTGAGTTATGTCGATGGCCATGCGGCTCGCATGAACGGTTCCCCCAAGGAATACGACTGGTGGGCCTATCATAGTCGCGATGGCTGGGAGGAGGGCGACTTTACCTGCGGCAACCCGCATTGAAGCCGATGGCGCAAGCCGGTTTTACGCCGACACCGGTAAGACCAGGGGAGAGCGGGGTGTCAATACCTTTTCAACCGGTACGCGGGTCAACTCGGCGAATTTCGGCAGGCCGCCCTTGGTAGGTAGATCTAGCCGCCCCTCGACCAGTGGCGCGGCGTACTGGATGAATTTATCATTGGGCAACCAGCCATCCTCGTTGATCCAGTCACGTGGGATGGTACGCTCCACCAAGGCAATGTCACCCAGCGGATGCAGGCCGGTTGTGAACTCGTACGGGTCATCCGACTGACGCTCGATGGTAACCATGAAGCCGCTCTTTCCCTCCACGGCAGCACGGACGGCGGCCTCACCGCAGGCGACCGCCTCGTCAACATCCTGCTGGCTCGCGAAGTGTGCGGCGGAGCGCTGGGCGTAGCCGAGTTTCACCGTGCGCGTCTTGATGTCTAGTTTGCCGTGGACCAACTCGCCAAGCGCTTCAGCGGCCCCGGACAACACCGGGTGGCCAAATGAGTCGAGCCGTGTCTTGTCCGCGCCGAGTTCGTTTCCATTCTGGTCCTTCACACCCTCACCGGTGACCACGATGCAGTAGCCTAGTTGGGAAATGCACTCCTGAATCTTGGCGAGGAACTTCCCTTCGTCGAGCGGGATTTCCGGCAGCAAGATGATATGCGGCCCGTCGGTGGGTTTTCGCTTGGCCAGGATGGTGCCGGCGGCGAGCCAACCGGCTGCCCGCCCCATGACCTCGATGATGCAGCACGAGCCGTCGTCGGTGGCCATGCTGGAGACGTCCTCGGCAACCTCCATCACTGTCGTGGCGTTGTACTTGGTCGCACTGCCGTAGCCGGGCGTGTGGTCGGTGTGTGGCAGGTCGTTGTCGATGGTCTTGGGCACGCCGATGCAGCGCAATGGATAGTCGCGCTTTATGGCCTCGTGATGCACCTTGTTATTGGTGTCCTGCGAGTCGTTGCCGCCAGCGTAGAAAAAGTAGCGGATGTTGTGCGCCTTGAAGACATTAAACAGCCGGTCCATGTCCCGGGCAGCCTGTTCGGGGTCTTTCTTGAACCGAACCTTGTAACGACAGGTGCCCAGCGCGGCAGCGGGTGTGTGCTTGAGTTCCTCGATGGAGCGCGCTTTCTCCTCGTTAAGGTCAATCAGGTTCTCATGCAGGATGCCGAAGATGCCATTGAGACCACCATAAATTTCTTCGATCTGGTTCGGGTGTTTGCCAGCCTCCTGGATAACACCGGCCACGCTGGCGTTGATCACCGCGGTCGGCCCACCGGATTGGCCTACCAGCATGTTGCCGCAGAGGTTTTCATTGGCCGTGGCAACCGGGGTTTCTGGTTCGGCGTTCAGGTCATGGATCAGCGGGTTGTTGGTCTCGGTTGGGTTGTTCGTTGTCGAGTTGTCGTGTTCGAATTCTGACATGCGTAAAAAGTGAGTTAGCGATGCTCCTTCAAAAAGGGGGCGGGAATCTGCCTGTCACACGCTGGCCTGTCAAAACTAATAGGCATTGGAGGATCGTACCGTTCGGTTCGTTTGGGTGGTTATCCGTCGAGTTGAGCGAGCGGATTGTCACGGTTTAACAGGGGGAAAGTCACACGCGCACCGCCCTGCCGATGCGACTCGAAAAGTGCCACGATCATCTCGGTCGCAGTTCGTGCATCGTGGATGCTGGCCTCCGGATCGCGATCCTCCTCCACGGCATCAATTAGGTCGCGGATCGCCAACACATTGCCAGCGTGCAGACCACCGTCCTTGAGCGTCTCCGCCTGGCCAGGGCCATTCGAACTAATAGGAATCCACTTTTTGCCGGTGCGACCTGGCGTCCACGAGCCGTCCGGCAGCAGGCTGGCGCTTGGCAGATAGCCGGTGGTCATCTTAATGACGCCCTCGCTGCCAAAGATCGTCAGGCCAAAGCGATTCGGATTCCCCGCACCGCGGTGGATTGAGCGAAAGTGTGCAAGAACCTCGTTGGGCAGTGCGTAGGTAGCGCCGACATTGTCACCTGCCAACAAGCCGATGCCTTCATTTCCGGGTTTGACGTGCTTGGCCGTCACTAACTCGCCATTCTGCCGAGCGTAACCCTGGCACCAGAGAGGGTAGCCAGCGAGGTGGTTGGTCAGGTCAAACACATGCGTGCCGAGCACCCACAAATCCTCGCCACCGCCGCGGTTGTCCTCCTTGCCGTGGAGCTGAAACTCTAGCAGGCGACCGATCCTGCCATCATCAATGAGTTGCTCGACCTGATCAAGAATCGGGCTGTACCGTGTCTGGTGTGAGACGGCGCACTTGACGT
>CAJWPV010000048.1 GCA_913045395.1 uncultured Verrucomicrobiota bacterium
GCGCCACCTTCTCCATGGCGCTGGTGATCTGCGCGGTCTTCTTGACGGAAACGATCCGCCGCCGGATGTCGCGGGTGCTGGGCATTTAAATTTTACTTGTTCGCCGACTTGTACTCGTCGAGGGCTGCCTTGAGGTTGGCCTTCACTTCGTCGTTAACCTGGCCCTCTGTAGTGATCTGTTTCAGCAGGTCGGCCTTGCGATCCTGCAGGAAGGTGGCGATTGATGCTTGGGCATTTTTGACTTTCTCCACATCCACGTCGTCGAAATAGCCGTTCTGCACCGCCCACAGGACGGCCACCTGCACCGGCACCGACACGGGCTGGAACTGTGCCTGCTTGAATACCTCCACGATGCGTTTGCCGCGTTCCAGCTTGGCACGCGTTGCCTCGTCGAGATCGCTGCCAAACTGGGCGAAGGCCGCCAACTCGCGGAACTGCGCGAGGTCCAGTTTGATCGTGCCGGACACCTGCTTCATCGCCTTCACCTGCGCGGCGGAGCCTACGCGGCTAACCGAGAGGCCCACCGAGATGGCCGGGCGCACGCCCTGGTAAAACAAATCGGTCTCGAGGAAAATCTGGCCGTCGGTGATGGAAATCACGTTCGTCGGGATGTACGCGGACACGTCGCCGGCCTGCGTCTCGATGATGGGCAGCGCGGTAAGTGAGCCGCCACCTGCGTTGTCTGATAGGCGCGCCGAGCGCTCGAGCAACCGGCTGTGCAGGTAAAACACATCGCCCGGGTACGCCTCGCGGCCGGACGGCCGCTTGAGGACCAGCGCCACTTGCCGGTAAGCTACCGCGTGCTTTGACAAATCATCGAACACGATGAGCGCGTCCATGTTGTTGTCCATGAACCACTCGCCCATGGATGCACCGGCGAAGGGCGCGAGAAATTGGTTGGTTGCGGAGTCACTCGCCGTGGCGGCCACCACGATGGTGTGCTCCAGCGCATCGTTTTCCTCGAGGTTTTGGATGACCTTGGCCACGTTGGCGCGCTTTTGGCCAATCGCCACGTAGATGGAATAGAGCGGCCGGAAATCCGGATCGCCGCTTTCGAAGCCCTCCTTGTTGATGCGCGCGTTGTTGATGATGGCGTCGATACACACCGCCGTCTTCCCGGTTTGCCGGTCACCTATCACCAATTCGCGTTGGCCGCGGCCAATCGGGATCATCGCGTCCACGGCCATGACACCCGTTTGCACCGGCTGGCTCACCGACTTGCGCTTGATGATGCCGGGCGCGATTTTCTCCACGGGATAATTCGTGTCCGCGGCGATATCGCCTTTGCCGTCGATCGGCCGGCCAAGTGCGTCCACCACGCGTCCGAGCAGCGCCTTGCCCACGGGCACCGATAGTAGTTTGTCGGTGGTCTTCACCTCGTCGCCCTCGGCGATGCCGGTATGATCACCGAGAATCACTGCGCCCACTTCTGTTTCCTCGAGATTCAGCGCGAGGCCCATCACACCGCCGCCGAAGTCGAGCATCTCGTTCATCATCGCTCCTGTGAGACCCTCGATCTTGGCGACGCCGTCACCGATTTCTCGCACCACACCCACGTTCTCTCGCGCCACGTCTGTTTTCGCACCGGCGATCTGGGCTTCAATATCCTGCAGTAGATTGCTCATGTCTTGTTGTTAAAATTGATTAAAAACTTTCGCTTAAGCCGGTCAGGCGTGTCTTCACGCTGCCGTCAAACACATCGTCGCCGATCTTCACCCTCATGCCTCCTATGAGGCGGGGGTTCTCGGCAAATTCCACCGTCACGTCGCCGCCCTTGAGTCGGTTTAGGCTGTCTTGGATATCCTGCTGCTGCGCTTGGCCAAGCGCCACGGCGCTCTCCACGCGGGCGGTGCGGCTGGCCTCGTCGAGTTTTACCAGTCGGTGCAAGTGTTGCAGGATGCCAAAATAACCGCGCGGTTTTTGCTCAATGAGCAATTGCACGGCCTTTTGCGTTCGATCTGCGTCCAATCGTCCGTTAACTTGGCAGCTTTTAAAGAGCTGCTTGGCGAAGCGGCGAGATTGCTTTGTACCCTTCATTCAAATTCGATTAAGCCGCCAGTTCCCGGTTGGTTTCATCGATCAGGCGTTGTTGATCGTCCGCCGTCAACACTTTGCCACTGACCTTGGCGGTGGTTTCGACAACCAATCGGCCAATTTCTGACTTCAATTCAGACATCATCCTATCCCGGTCGGCATCGGTGGCCTCCCGTGCCTTGCGGATGATTTCCTCAGCCTGCTTGACCGCTTTTTGTCCTTCGGCCTCTCCGACCTGCTTGGCCGCTTCTTTGGCGTCAGCGATCAGCTGCTCGGCTTTCTGGTTGGCCTCGGCCAGCACCTTGTTACGCTCGGTCTGGGTCTCGGCCAGTTCGGCCTTAATCTGCTCGGCGTTTTCCATGCCCTCGGCAATGGTTTTCCGGCGGGTCTCAAGCATCTCCAGCACCGGCTTGTAGGCCATTTTCTTGAGCAAAAATGCCACGACCAAAAAGGCGATGCATTGGGAGGTGAATAGCGGCCAGTTAACGCCAAATGTTTCGACGATTTTTTCAAATGCGCCTTTGTCGGCAGTTTCGCCTGCCTGGGCCAATATGATCAGTTTTTGCATAACCTAAAAAAAGTGTGAGCCGGGCGGAGCACCGCCCGGCGATGACGTGCTTTTTAGTTGCCCAGAAACAGGGCGATAAACACAATACCTTCGGCCAACGCAGCAAAAATGATGGCCTGCGTGCGGATGGGGCCGGCGGCACCGGGATTGCGACCGGTGGCCTCTGCGGCTTTAGCGCCGACCAAACCCACACCAATGGCAGAGCCGAGAGCTGCCAGACCTACTTGTATACTTCCTGTCATTGTATTATTATTTTATTGTTTTTAGTTCACTCGACGAACTCCACTGACGTGCATGATCCGATCGCCGAAATTTTTTGTACTACTGGGAGTGTTCCTCACCATGGTGTTCGCACATCAGAGCGGTGAACACCGAAGTGAGCAGAGCAAAGACGAGGGCCTGTACCAATCCGACGAGCACTTCCAAAAGGTAGAACGGCAGCACCGCCAGCCAGCCGAAGTACGGCCCGCCCATCATCATGACCGATTCCAACATGTTTTCTCCCGCAAAAACGTTTCCGTAGAGTCGAAATGTGAGCGCCACCGGGCGCACGCCGATCGAGACAATCTCAATGACGCCGACGCAGATGAAGACCACCACAAGAAATACCCCGAAAAAACCGGAACCGTGCCCTTTCACGTCGAAAAGATGTCCCAGGAAACCACCCGGCCCTACTGCTTGCAGGCTCCAAAAAAGCCAAAGCACCATGAAAATTGCAGCCATCGCGAGGGTCATGTTTAGGTCGGCGTTCACCCCGCGCAACAGTGGATTTGAAATGTGCTCGTTGTGATGTCCCGGTTCCGCCCAGCCGATCGTGCCCAGTCCAGGCAGCAGTCCAAACCAGTTTGAAAACAGGATGAAAATGAAGATGGTTGCGAAAAACCAGAAGGTTTTTTTCACCATGTGTGTGCCCAAGACATCCTCAAAGAAACCGTAAAGACTCTCGACCAGCCACTCGACGAAGTTTTGGAGACCGGCTGGTATCAATTGCGCGTTGCGTGTGGCCAACTGTGCCACGACTATGATGCCGACTGCCACGACGAACATGACTACCATTGAGTTGGTGATTGCTAACGGGCCGATTTTGCCCGTCTCGGCATCGCCTCCAATCCCGTGATACAGAACTGGCGCGGTCTTGGGTAAGCCGTGGTGTTTTTCCTTGTGGTCGTCTCCGTGGTGGGATTCACCGGCTGGTGCCGACTTGGCCGCCTCCTCCTCCTCCGCCCCGAACAAGGCGGGGAACGGCAGGGCTGCGATCAATGTTATGACAAGTAAAAGTCGGTGGAATATCATCCCAAAACCGTGGATTGGCTGCTCACTTCACCTCAGGGAGGGGAGTCGCTTCCAGAAAGCGGAACGGCTTTATGCCAAAAAAGCGGCAAGACACAACCATTTTGTTGCATAAAGAGCGTTTTTTTCGAAAAAAATCAAACAAGGGTCAAGCGCTCGGCCAAGCGCGGCTATTTCAGGCTGCTCGGATTCAGCGGCTTCAGATCTTTTGGCACGAATTGGCCGTTCCTGCGGATCAGCACGTCATCGAACCAAACTTCGCCCCCGCCGTACTCGGGCCGCTGGATCAGCACCATGTCCCAGTGTACCGCCGAGCGGTTTCCGTTGTCGCACTCTTCGTACGCTTGGCCCGGTGTGAAATGCAACGAACCAGCAATTTTTTCGTCGAACAATATATCGCACATCGGCTCTCGGATGTAAGGGTTAAAGCCTAGCGAAAATTCGCCGACGTAGCGCGCACCAGGATCGGTGTCCAGAATCTCGTTGAGCCGCTTGGTGTCGCTTGCCGTGGCATCGACGATTTTGCCGTTTTTAAACTCGAGCCGGACATTCTCGAACCGTGTTCCGGCGTAGAGAGTGGGGGTGTTGTACTGCAGCACGCCGTTCACCGACTTTTTCACCGGGCAGGAGAACACCTCGCCGTCCGGGATGTTCCGATCACCGGCGCACCCCACCGCGCCAAGCCCTCTGATGCTGAACGACAGGTCGGTGCCGGGTGCGGTGATTCGGACCTTGTCGGCCCTGGCCATGCGACGGATCAGTGGCTTTTGCGCCTTGGCCATCCGGGCGTAGTCCATCGTGCAGACTTGAAAAAAGAAATCCTCGAACGCCTCGGTGCTCATCCCGGCCCCCTGTGCCATCGCGCCGTTGGGCCACCGGATCACAACCCATCGGGTTTTATTGACGCGATAGTTTAGCACCGGCCGCAGCGTGCGCGAGTACATGGACATGTTGTCGGACGGGATGTCGGAGTTTTCTGTGGCGTTGTGGGAACCGCGGACGGCGACGTAGGCATCGCACTTTTTCATACGGTGCAATTCCACATCACGAACGGTTCTGGCATGTTGCTCGCTGGTGTCCATGAGCATTTCGCGGACGATGCGACCGGAACGGGTTTCGATCAATGGGGTGGCACCGCGCCTGCGGGCGGCACGGGCGAGTTCCACGGCAAACGCATCGGGCGTGTCGGTGACATCGAACAGGACGGTGTCGCCCCTCTTCAGAGCGGTCGAGTAGCCGGTGAGGACTTCGGCGAGTTTTTTGTAACGAGGATCGGGCATATCGCTGCGGCGACTGTTACCACAGGTCCAAACTGTTTGAACGAAAAAATGTGAGGCTGCTCAGGTGAGAATATCGTGAATAACATCACCATAAACGTCCGTGAGGCGAAAGTCGCGTCCGGCGTAGTGATAGGTCAGGCGTTTGTGGTCGAGGCCAAACAGGTGAAGAATTGTGGCGTGAAGGTCGTGGAAGTGAACGCGGTTTTCAGTTGAGTAATAACCGTGATCATCCGTACTGCCGTAGGCAATGCCTGATCTGACACCTGCGCCGGCGAGGAAAAAAGTCATTGCGTGCGGATTGTGATCACGGCCATCCGAACCTTGGCCAACCGGCGTGCGACCAAATTCCGTTCCCCAAAGGACCAACGTGTCATCGAGCAACCCGCGCGACTTTAAATCGGTGAGCAGCCCGGCGATCGGTTTGTCGACTTTGCCGGCAACCTCACGGTGATTTTTTTTCAAATCACCGTGTGCGTCCCAGTAGCCTTGGCTGCATTGGACGAAGCGCACACCGGCTTCGGAGTAGCGGCGCGCCATGAGGCACTGGCGACCAAAGTCGCGAGTCGTCGGATCGTCCAAGCCGTAAAGTTTTTTGGTAGCGTCGGATTCATTATCGATGTTTTGAATCTCAGGCGCAGCCGCCTGCATGCGGTATGCGAGTTCAAATGAATTAATTCGCGCTTCCAGTTTGTCGTCGTGCCCGCGATTGCTGAGATGCTCCTGGTTAATCTGTGCGAGCAAGTCGAGTTCACGGCGTTGTTGGGAGAGCGGCTTGCCGTTGTTGTCGATAAACGGAATTTTGGCTTTATTAATCGGCGTGGCTTTGGTCCCTATCTGTGTTCCGTGAAAGTGTGAGGGTAGAAAAGCAGATGACCATGCGTTCATTCCACCGTGTGTGCCGGTGGGCTTGAACGTGATGTAGCCGGGGAGGTTTTGGTTTTCGAATCCCAAACCGTAATTGAGCCACGAGCCCATCGACGGGCGGATAAAAGTGTCTGAACCGGTGTGAAGTTCAAGCAGTGCAGAGCCGTGACGGGAGTTCGAGCCGTACATCGACTTTATGAAACAAAGTTCGTCCGACATCGAAGCGATATGTGGGAAAATATCAGAGGCCCATTGGCCGCATTGGCCGTACTGTTTGAAACTGTAAGGCGATCCAACAAGGTTACCTGTGGCGCTGGAAACAATACGTGGTTTTTTGCCTGGGTACGGTTTGCCGGTATCGCGTTGGAGGGCTGGTCGGTAGTCAAATGTATCGACCTGTGAAACACCACCATGCATGAACAGAAATATGATCCGCTTGGCCTTTGGTGGGAAATGTGAGGGACGTGTCGAGAGCGGGTTTTCTGGCGCTGCAGCCTTTGCTTTCTCGCCAAGCAAACCGGCAAGAGCCAACGAACCAAAACCGGCGCTCGATTTTTGTAGCATCTCCCGTCGAGTCATCGGCGGGGCATCATAACCGCTGCAATATGAAACTCGTTTGCTCACTCGAGAAATAGGACGAACCGGATTCTATGCTTGTTCGACAAAAATGCGACCAAAAAATCAATCCAAAAACATGAATTCGATGTTTACTTTAGTTAAAATTTACGGGGGTTTTTAGTGCTTCAAAAACTTGCTGCAACTTTTGCTGGCACTTTCTTGAGGCCATCGGTGGTACCTCGGTACTCAGCCAATCCGCCCCGTTCGAGGTTTGTGCGGACCGAATGCCTTCCTTTGACTTCTGAAAACGGAACCCACCAAATCTCATCGTGTGTAATCAGCACCGACCCGATGTAAGCTGCAATCGCCCGCCGAGTAAAGTTAGTAGGCCGCTCTGATTGCCCCTCATGTTTACTGGACCGTATGCTTGGGGTTGAGCCATCAATCCTCAGTTTGTAAGTCTGACGACTTTTCGCGGCAACAGTTAAAACGCCTTGAAAACTGCACTTAACGCGATGATAGTTGCCTAGCTGTGAAGTCCCTACTAACCACAACAATCATCGTTTCACTACTGGGCACCCCCGCGTTTGCTGCTCAGCCTACCCTTCCACCAGAGGGATGGGCCGACGGCTATGTAATCGCCAACGGTATTCGCATCCACTACTGGCGTACCGGCGGCGACAAGCCTGTTATCATCATGGCACACGGCTCATCCGACAACGGGCTCTGCTGGACCAACCTCGCCAAAGAACTTACCAACGAATATGACATTATCCTCCCCGATGCACGGGGCCACGGCCTCTCAGACCCTCCTACCAAATCTGACTCCGCCGACGCCCAAGCCGAAGACCTCGCTGGCCTTATCCGCAAACTGAAACTCGAAAAGCCCATCGTCATGGGCCACTCCATGGGCAGTTCTTCTGTCGCATGGTTTGCTGCCAAGTATCCCAATATTCCTCGTGCCGTCATTCTGGAAGACCCACGCCTTACACCTCGCCTACCTTCCAACTCTCGCGCCTCCAACAACACCGAGGCCCAAGAGAAACGCCGAGCCCAAATCCTCGCCAGAAACAACATGTCCTATGACCGGATAGTTGCCGATCAACTCAAGAAAAATCCCAGATGGGGGCGCTCCGAAATTGAAATCTGGGCCACTTCAAAAATCCAACACCATCCCAATACCGCCTACCGCAGGCGCGGCAATCGTCCACAAACAACCGAAATATTTGGCAAGATCACCGCCCCTACACTCATCCTTAAAGCTGATGCCCAAGGTGAACTCCGCAAAAAAAATATCGAGGTCACCAGCATTCTCAAGCACGGCAAGATCGTTCATATTGATGGTGCTGGTCACAATGTCCGACGTGATCAAAAGCAACGTCTGCTTGGGGCCTTAAAGGCATTTCTCGCTGGGTTGTAAATCCACTGGTGGATGGCTGAGTTTCTCAACGCCTAACAGCAGTAAAACGGGTGAAGAATTGAAATGAAACACCTCCTAATCACAATCGCAGCTGTGCTGTGCCTTTAAAATTACTCCATTGACGCAGAGGGATTTTGGACTATTTTTTTAGCACTAAGTTATATCGAGAAATGAAAACACTCATAACAGCCATGCTGCTCGGCTCGGCTGTCTGGCTTCAAGCGGCCGATTGGCCCAACTGGCGCGGTCCCGACCACAACGGTATCTCGCAGGAAACGGACTGGTTCGAGAAATGGGGCTCGAGCGGCCCCAAGCGACTTTGGAACACCTCGGTC
>CAJWPV010000049.1 GCA_913045395.1 uncultured Verrucomicrobiota bacterium
CAGCGGCGTTCCAGCGACACGCGATGCGATACCCACCGAGCGACAGGCATCGACTAGAATGATCGACAAGCCGGTGCAGGTCGCCCTGCCCTGCGCGATCGACTCAGCCGGACTTTGGTTCGGCTGTTTTCGGCCGGTGTTGTAGTGGACGTTGATGAGGTTAAAGATCTTGCTGTTGAGCGCCTGCACCGCCTCGGTGGCGGTCGATGACTTGGCCACGATGGCTCGGCATTTTTTGTAAAAGTCCGGTCGCCAACGCTCACGCGTCTCGTCGAGGCTGGCGTACGGGAGCACCTCGTTAAAAAAAAGCGCCTCGGGCAATTGAGCACACCAAGGGAACTCCTTGCGCGCCTTCATCGCCAGATCAAGATTCTCAGTGAGGAATTGGCGATTGAGCGACGTGAGGTCTCTTTCGGGCATGCCCTCGACAAGAAACTCGGCAGCACGTTGGCCAAGATCGCTGTGCGTTTTTTCGGCTTTGGAAATGAACGCCTCGATCTCGGCGCGATTGTCGCCGGCCTTGACCAAGACGGCTTCCAACGCCTCTCCCGCTTGGCCAAGCGCAACGGTACCAGCCAAAAAGGCGGCGGCGAAAAAAAGTTTGAACCGTGTCAGAAACTGTGTCGGCATGAACGGGAGCTTACCCGTCTTCCTGGGCAAGATCAACGGTTGGGAGGGTCGATGACCGGCGGCGTGGGCGCGGTTGCAGGCGAAGGAATCGACCGCGCATAGCGGATGCCGTATTCACCGGAGACAACGCGGCGAAAGTTGCCCTGCAAACTGGTGAGCGGCCAGGCAATGAAGATGATGTCGGTGATTAGCCAGATGAACTGTCCCATCCAGCAGAACAACACCGACCCAATGGTCGGCAGCAGGTAAACAAACCCGAACGTTTTCCAAAATGCCGCCGAATAGCTGCTACTACGCAGTGCAAACCAGCAGCCGGAGTAGTACAATGCAAAAAGATCTCCAAAGAACACCACGGCAATCAGGACGCTCATCAGTCCCATGATCGAAACGCCAAATAGAGCGTCATCAAAAATCCAGCCCTCCATAAGCATGCTAAACAAAGCCGCCACGATGGGGAGCGATGCCAGCAGGATCACTGGCCACATCCAAAACCGCACCATCGCGGCGAAGTGGCCGCGCCGAAACTGCCTCTCATCCACCGGTGTCACGAGAATCTGCTCAAGCGCGCCGCTAGCCTTGGCCTCGTGGATGGTCGTCACCGCGTGGCGTGCCACCTCAAGCCGAATCCAAAAAGACCCCACCCAAACCAACGAGCCAATGAATATCCACAAGTCGTCAATTCCGGCGCCAGCCAAGACCACGAAACCCGGCAACACCAATCCAACTGTGATCATTAAAGAAACCAGTAACCCTCGGGAGGTCCGAAAGGAACGCACGCGCCACACCAGCCAGCCGGCCGGGTTGGTATCGAGCATCGCTGACTGCCTCTCGGCACTTGGCTCTAAACGGTCACCGTCGACCCGCTCGGCCAAGATGGGAGTCTGTGGTCTTAGCCTGGTCTCGCGCCAGCGGTGCTGGATGATCCACGAGGCCAAGGCGAGCAAAACCCCAGAGACGGCCAAGCCTCCACCCAGCCAAGCCCAGTATACGCTAAAACCAGCCGTTGGCGTCCCTATCACCGGGGCGGAGGCGTTGGCCATGGCGAATCCGGGGCTGACGAAATTCAGGGCGCTCGCAGCGCCACCCAACCACAGGTGAATCAACGGCAGCATCGTCACGCTGAGTAGAGAGAAAAACGTCCAGAAAACCGCCCGGCCGCTGCTCCAACTGAGCGCCGAGAAAAACATCCCCAGCGAGAGCGAAAAAATGAGGATGTTCAGCAGCGCGCCTGCCGTTCGCCAGAACTGGTCGTTCGTCACGCCACCCATCAGCAGCGGCAGCGCCAGTACCGGCAGCACCGCCAGCACGCCGTAAAACGACTTGAGCGACGCGGTGATCATCTTGCCCAGCACCACATCGTACCCGCGTAGGTCGGTCAGGAACAGCAGGCCAAGCGTGCCATCGGTTTTCTCGCGCGTGAGCGTGTCGGAGGTCGTCCACAGGCCGGCCAGCAGGCAGTAAACGAAACAGGCCCAGGCGAGGATGGCGAAGAAAACATCGCCATTCATCATGCCGCCCACCGAATACGCCATTCCGAGCCAGAGACCACCGAAGCACACCGCCACAATGGCGATGATCCAGCGCGACAACCACGAGCCGAGTTTGCGGGAGGCAATCCCGAGTTCGCGCTCGACGATGGGCAGGCTCACCATGTCACAAGTTCAATGTCAGGCACCGGCGGCCCGGGCAGCCAATTGGCGAAAGTTGATTTTCAAATTGTTCATGGCACGCATCCCCCAAAAAAGATTGTTGCCTAGGCAAACAAAAAACCAGAGTCCCAAAGAGAATTCTTCATTGAACCAGTCAGGTGCTCTGGGATTCAAGAGCTCACCAATGACAACGGTCAAAAAAATAACGCCCAAAAAAATGATCCATGGCAGGAACAGGATGCGTAAAGCCACGCCACTTGCGCTGAAGGATGGTTTGCGGGAAGTCAAACTGAGCTGCATGCCAACAAAGTGCATTGCCCAGATATCGGCCATCAGTATAGTCAACCCAACGAAGTAGTAGGGCCAAGTGTCCCCATCCGAGTCTGCCATCATGAACGGCACGGTGGCCAGCACGAGGCCAAGCGGTAAGCCGAACTGCCACAAAAGTCGCCGCGCCTGGCCAAGTGAGAAATCGCTAAAGTTCAGCGGGGTTGCCAGCAGCAGTTCCAACGAACTCTGCTGTCGATCCTCCCGGAAACGGTCACACACCGCTGAGACGATCCAACATTTGAAACAGGCAAACGTGCACCATAGCGTGGTGAGGTGCACTCCGTCATCCAGCCACCATCTGCCATTTTCCAGCAATCCCCACAACCACAACATAAACCCGGCAAACAAAACCGCCCAAACCATCAAGGGCCGCCAACGCCACCGAGCCCCCAGCCAATAAGCCGGGTTATCGTTAAGTAGCTTGGTTCGGCGTGAAATCGCCTCGGCCGGGCGCTGCTTGGCGAGAGCGCTTGGCTTCGCCTCCCGGTCCTGCCAGGCACGCGGCGTCCGCCAAACCGAAAACCCGAGCGACACCACGCCAATGCCAAGTGCTGTCGTGAGCGACTGATAAAAAAAATGGGAGTTTCCAGTGAAGTTACCACTGAACGCGAGCGGGAACATCGCCCCCGAACTGAAACAGGCCAAAAACTCAGACTCTGAATTGTTGATGTGGTTATACGCATCCAACACGATGCTAATGATCGGCAACCCAAAGTTGAGCAGGAGGATGATAAGAAACGTCATACCGATCGCCGCCCCGGTCACCTTGAACTGCGCCGAGCAGGCCATGCCCACCGAGAGCGACATGAACAGCGCCGCAAACAATACCCCGACCATCCGGCCCACCTCCGCCGGATCCACGCCACCCATCAGCAGCGGCACCATTAGCACCGGCGCAACCGCCATCAGGCCAAACACCGCCTGCAACGAACAGGCACTCATTTTGCCCAGCACCACGTCGAGTCCGCGCAGCTTCGTCAGGAACAGCAGGCCGAGCGTGCCATTACGCTTCTCCTCGCTGAGCGTGTCAGCCGTCAACCGCACGCCGGCAAGGTTGCAGAAAAAAAAGGCAAAGCCGGCAATCACGCCGAAAATGATCTGGCTGAATTGATGCGGCGGCGCGTTATCCATCCGCATGACAATGAACATCCACACAAGAACCACAATGGCAGTGAGCGCCGTGACAAAGCGGATGAGCTGGGTTTCCCGCCTACGGGAAGCCACCAGCAACTCACGACCAACAATGGGAAAGGGATTCACCTTGGGTGTTTCAAGTTATCGGTCTCAAGTTTGAAGCCAACCCGTGAACCGGCGGCACTTGGCCAAGCGCTACTGGGTTTTTTCGAACTCGCCTTTTTTTAGCTTGTCGAGGTAGTCGTTCAAGTCGGACTTCACGCCGCCGGCAAGGAAGTAGAGGCCAAGCACATTCGGGAACGCCATACCAAGTATCATCAGGTCACCGAAGTCGAGGACGTTGGTCGAGGTGATGATCGACCCAAGGAAAACCATCAGCAGGAACAGCCACCGATAGACCATCGACGAGCCGTCGCCAAACAGCCAGGCCCAGCAACGCTCGCCGTAATACGACCACGATATCATCGTGCTGAAGGCAAACAACACCACCGCCATCGACAGGATATACGGGAACCAGACAATCTCCGCTCCAAACACTTTTGAAGTCAGACCGGCACCGTTGTTGGCCTCGGCAAACGGCTTGGCCACCTCAGCCGCCGAGCCGCCCTCATAATGACCGGTGATGACGATCACCAACCCTGTCATGGTGCAAACGATGATCGTGTCGATGAATGGCTCAAGCAGCGCCACAATGCCCTCGCGGACAGGGTACTTTGTCCTGGCCGCAGAATGGGCAATCGCCGCCGAGCCAACACCGGCCTCATTGGAAAACGCCGCCCGCTTAAAGCCTATCACCAGCACGCCGATGAAGCCGCCCCAGGCCGCTCCCGGGTTGAAGGCGCTGTCGATGATCGTCCCAAACGCAGCGGGAATTTCTGAAGTATGCATGAACAACACCGCCAGGCAGGTCAGCAGGTAAATACCGCACATGGCCGGCACAATCTTCTCGGCGGTCAGCGCAATTCGCTTGATCCCACCGATAATGACCAGGCCAGTGAGCACCGCCATGACCAGCCCAAACACCCAGCGGTGGTCAGCCAGCCAAGGAATCGTTTCCTGCACCGCATTCAGCGACTGGTTGACCTGAAACGTATTGCCACCGCCAAACGAGCCGCCAATGCAAAGGATGGCAAACAGGACAGCGAGACCCTTGCCGAACCCACCAAACCCCTTTTCGGCCAAGCCTTTGGTAAGATAAAACATCGCCCCGCCCATGACGCGGCCGTCTGGCCTTGTCTCGCGGTACTTTTGGCCCAGCGTACACTCGGTGAACTTTGACGACATGCCGAGGAACCCGGCGATGATCATCCAGAAAATCGCACCCGGCCCACCAAGGCTGACGGCAATGGCCACGCCGGCGATGTTACCTAGGCCAACCGTCGCCGAAAGCGCAGAGGAGAGCGCTTGAAAATGACTGACCTCGCCCTCGGCGTCGGGGTTGTCGTATTTGCCACGGACGACATCGACCGCATGCTTGAAGCCGCGAAAGTTGATGAAACCCATCCGGATAGTGAAAAAGATGGCCCCCACAACCAGCCAAGCGACCACCAGCGGAATTTCCGTGCCTGAGGACGAAGTGTAAATGGGAAAGAAAAATGCTGAGGCGATCCAGCCCACCAGTGTTCCGGCCATGGCATCCACCTGATCGAACATGCCACTCTCCTTTCCCTCCTCCTGAGCAAATGCCGGGGCAACGGAAAGAGTGAACGCCATGCAGGTGGCGAAGAAGCGACGAGCGATGCCTGCCGGCGTCATGCAGCTTTTTTGCGCTGAAAACACTTCAGTAGTTTGTTTCATTTGGGTTGTTCGGGTTTGTCCAAAAAAAAAGAGCCGGGTCTCAGCCCGGCCCTTTTTGCCAAAAATCTTGCTTCAAAGCGACCCTCACTTGAACGGGTTGAAATACTTGTCGATCAATTGCGGGCTATTCTGTATTTCCATGATCCGATCATGCCGAATGCTCTCAGCGTGGCCGTCAAAGTAGGCGGCGTTGATGCCGGTCTTGTGCATGGTGTGAATTCTCTCTCCCATTGCGTTGACTCCCTCTGCCTGGCCTGCCCGGTTTCCAAAAGCAGTCCCATGCGGGTGAAAACTGGCGTTGCGCATCGAGTGCGGATCCTCGTTGAGCAGCAGGAACTTGTCGGACGGACTCCTGACAGCCGTGTACTTGATCCCAGGATTCACGCCGCTGGTCTGACCGTTCATGAAACTGGTCATGCTGAAATTAACCCGTAGCGCCAGACCGATCGCCCCCGTGCTCGGACAGCGATAAACACCGTAAACCGTCTTGTTGCGGGTATTGGGCATCCTGTTATTGCGGATGATGTCCTGACCAGTCACATGGGTGAATATCGATCCCGCCTCGGCATGGAAGGGGATGTTTGGGTCATACCTGCTCCAGTCCTTGTTCCGTTGCAGCACCGCATCGCCCGGGCCGCCCCAGACCCAGTCCTCATGCCAGTTTCGGTCGGTCGAACCAGCGAAGGGTAAAAACCCACCGTAATCATCCTTGTACATGTAGATGCCAAGGCCGACCTGCCGCATATTGCTAAGGCACTTAATCGCGCGTCCACTTTCCTTGGCACTGGCCAGGGCCGGCATCAATAACGCAGCCAAAATCGCGATAATGGCGATGACCACCAATAATTCAATCAGAGTGAACCCTTGTTTTTTTTGCGAGTACATTAACGTTTTCATTCTTTCGCGAGGGAAAACTAGCTCTAGCTCCGACAAATTGCCAATGTTTTTTGGCTGAAAAATTGGCCCTATTTGCCACAAACCGGACAATCCGACCTCTGTCGTAACCGCACCGAGTTGAAAGTCATTGCCCGCAAATCACAGGTGACGAGTCGATTAAAGAGAGGTTCGCCCAACCCGGTGATGATCTTGATTGCCTCCATCGCACCGAGACAGCCGACCGCACCCGACACTGCGCCGATCACCGGGAAGCGCCGCTTCCAGTCGTCCGGCTCCTCCGGATACAGGCACCGAAGACAGCCGGTTTTGCCCGGTGCAAAGCTGGTAATGTGCGCCTCCGTCTCGTACATCGCACACTCGACCATCGGCTTGGCCAGGCGCACACAAGCCGCATTCATCGCGAAGCGCTCCTCGAACAACGGCGCGCAATCCACCACCACGTCCGCCCGCCCGACGAGTTTGGCGGCGTTGGCCTCGGTGACGTTCGCCGGCACGGCAACGATCTCAAGCCTTGGGTTCAGCGCCTTCAGCGACTCGACGGCCGTGTCGATTCGGGCTTGGCCAAGCGCGTCGTGCCGCATAAGCAACTGCCGGTTCAAATCGCTTGGCTTGAGCTTTCCCGCATGGGCCAACACCAACCGGCCCACCCCGACCGCCGCCAATTCGTACGCCACCAGGCCGCCCAGGCCACCAATGCGGCTCACCATCACCGTGGCCGCCTTGAGCCGCCGCTGCCCCTCCTCGCCGAAGCCGGCGACTGTCGTCTGCCACGAGTAAACCTCACGCTCAACATCGGTCAGTTCCGGTAGATCGCTTGGCTTACTCATCGCGCTGCACTTGTCCATCAGCCAGGCGGAAATGGCAGCCGGCCAAGCGCCTGGCTTCGCTTGGACTGTGGGTGATGTGCAGAATCGTCACGCCGGTTTCGCGGTGTACACGCTCAAGCAATAGACACATCTCCCCGTGCAACTCCTCATCGAGCGCGGCCAGCGGTTCGTCGAGGCACAGCACCGACGGCCGATGGGCCAGCGCACGACCAAGGGCGACGCGCTGCGCCTCACCGCCACTGATCTTCTCCGGCATGCGGTCGAGCAAGCCGGTAATCCCGAGCAACTCCGCCAGTTCGTTGACTCGCTTGGCGATCTGCGCCTGGTCAAGCGCGCGCAGCACAAGCCCGAAGGCCAGTTGCTCACGGACAAGCATCGTCGGGAACAACGCCCGATCCTGCGGCACATAGCCAACCCCGCGCTCGGCCGGTGGCAGTTGGCTGACATCACGCTCGCCAAGAATGATTCGACCACTGGCAATTTTGCGCAAGCCGCAGATCGCCTCGAGCAGCGTCGTTTTGCCGCTGCCGCTGCCGCCCATCAGTACGCCGTACTCGCCAGCTGCCAGTTCAAGGCCAATATCACGCAGCTCAAAACTGCCCTGCCGCAGCGCGATGTTTTTAAGGGCAATCATGCAAAAATCCGTTTCATTCCCAAGGTTCGGGCGGTGATGAACACCACGACGGCGGCGGCAATCATGATGAGTGACACCGCCAGCATCCCCTCGGTGCGCCCGGCCTGTAGCTCGAGAAAGGCACTCGTCGGTAGCACCTCTGTTTTCTGCCGCGTGGCCCCGGCAAAGACAAGAATCGGCCCGAACTCGCCAAGCGCCCGCGCCCACGCCAGTGTGCCGGCTGCCAGCAGGCCGCCCCTGGCCTGCGGCATGATCACCCGCCAAAACGCCTGCCGCCTGTTGCAGCCAAGAGTGAGGGCGACCTGCTCGAAACGCTGCGGGATCTGGTCGAACGTCACGCGCATCGTCCGCACAGCAAACGCGCACGCCACCATGAATTGCGCCAGCA
>CAJWPV010000050.1 GCA_913045395.1 uncultured Verrucomicrobiota bacterium
CAGGCGAATCCGGTAACCGAAACCGACGTCGCCCACCACCATCTCGGCAGCGATGAGAAACACGATCGCCGGCCCGATGGCCAGGCGCACCGCGTCGATGAACTTGGGCAGGATCTGTTTCAGGACCACTTCCGCAGCCACCTCGAAGTGGGACGCACCCAGCGTGTACGCCTTGTCGAGCATCTCCGAGGGCAGATCCTTGATTGCCAAATGAACCGTCACTGCCAAGGCGGGAATAATGCCAAACGCAATCATCGCGACGTACATCTCCATCCCGGTTCCGAAGAAAACAAAATATACCGCAAGCGCTGCCGTTTGCGGCACCTTGGCCAAAAGCGAAATGGGAGGCTGCAAAAATGCCTCAATCGGAGTAACGCATCCCATCATCATCCCAATCACAAACCCAAAAACAACACCCAAGCCAAGCCCGAAAAATAACCGGCGCCCGGTCGCGATCGAGTCCTCCACAATCCACCGCTCCTCTTTTTGGTCCGGCTGGATGAACTTTTTCACGCCCTCATACAACTGACTCCAATTGGGAATCGTTGTGTCGTCCGGGTTGACCTGGTGTTGCCGGTGCGAAACCAAGGTGTACCCCGTCAAAAGAAGCAGCACCGACAGGCACCCCAGAACGACCGCCCAAGACCGGGTTATGGGACGGCGAATCATTTACCGGCGGGTACAACTAATCGCAAACGCGTTATTTGGCTGACCCCTGTTTTACCTTTTCAATAAATGTCGGATCAAAACGGACCGCAGCATCCGCAGCTTTGGCTGCGTCGCCGTAACCAATGGATGGCGCCTTGTCCACAATACCATGGGCCACACAAAACGACACCACCGTGTCCATGATCTTAGGCAGGTCGGCTCCGGTCAGGACAGCCAACCCATCGTCGGGAGTGCCGTAGAACTTGGTTTGTTCAACCACCTTCTCCATTTGTTCCAGGCCAAGGTTGGAGAACTTTTCGCCGATGGCAATCAGCGTGTCGTTTCGCTTGGTAGAGTCGGCTAATGCCTTGTTAACCTCGTAGTAGGCCTCAATCACGGCACAGGCAAACGCCTCCCCACCTTCCTTCTCCAAACTCGCCTTGGCCACCACCACAGAATCGATGATCTCGTTTGGAATCTTGGTTGAATCAAACAGGACACGAACATCTTCGCGTTTACCCAGCGTTTCCATTACGAATGGATTCCAGACAACGATCGCCTGCTGCGCCGCCTGCTTTTGCTGCATGGCAAGCGCAGCCGCCCCGGGATCCATGTTCGCAAATTCGTAGTCCCCTTCCTTCTGGCCCAGCAACTCCAGATTCCGGACAAAACAGTACTCCGATACGGACATCTCCAGCCCATAAACCTTTTTGCCCTTCAGATCCTCAACCGACTTGATGTCAGCAGTGACCAAACAAGCATCAGCACCATCACTGGTCGAGGTAGGCAGTACCATCACGCCCGGTCGACCAGTTGCCGGGCCTAGTATGTCCATGTTGGTGATGCAAACCGCATCGCATTGGCCGGCACCATACATGGCAAGACATGGATCGTACTCGGCCTCCTTCAACTCAATGTCGACCCCCCACTTTTCCTCCACCGGGCCAAGCTCTCCCTTCTTGCCATTTATGATGCCGGTCACATCAGCAACACCGAACACACTCCACGAGGGATACTCGCTCCAAGCCAGCGAAAAGCTTGGAACTGTAGTAGATTCCTGATTGCCACTGCAACCGTTCAGGGTGATTAACGCGGCGCAACTGAAGGCGACCACCCAGCTAGTTTTTTTCTGTATATTTTTCATTGTTATATTAATAATAGAAAGGCCCAAAAAAAAGGCCCCCAACATTAGGGAGCCTTGTGTAAATTATTCCGGCAGGATGCCGTCACTGCCTGTTTTTTCGACTTCTTCCGGCTCGCTTGCCGAAGTTTCCGCACCCTCTGTTCCCTCAGCCATGCCCAGCAACGAGTCGAACTCATCAGAGGCGGTGTTGCTGCGGGCGTATTCCAAGAACTGTGCCTCCTGTTGCTTGCTGTCGGTTCCAGCCATCTCCCGGGAAACCCGCGCCTCGGCACGCATCTCATGTCGCAGGTCACGCATGTCCTGCAATTCTTTCGCCATACCATCCTTTGAGATGCCGTTGAGCATGTCAGACAAGTCGCGCTCTTCCTTGGCGGTGATCACATCTGCCACGGCGTCGGCGGCCTCGCTTTTGAGTTTCTCGATGTCGCGCTGCAACTGTTGCAGGTTAATCTTGTGGTTAGCGATGCTGCCGTCGTACTCACCAATATCATTCTCGAGGTCCTTGATGTGATCCTGCTTCTCGGTCAGCGTGGCGGCAAAGTCATTGTAGGCAGTGAGGCATTTCTTATAGTCGGGGTCGGCGTGGACTTCCTCCTTGGTTTTGCCCTCACCATGGAGCTTGGCCACGGTCTGCTTGGCCATGGCCAGGGCGCCGGCCTTGAGGTTTTCCAGCTTCTGCACCTCCTCGGTCAATGACTTGACCTTGGCCATCTTTTTCTCCTGCTGGGCTATGAGCGTGGCCACGGCCTGCTTGTAGGTGTGGATCTGATCGACCTTGCTCTTGATAATGTCATCGAACTTGGCCTTCATCACATTTGGATTGGAATCCAGAACACGGCGTGACTTGTCGATCTGACCAGTGATCAGGTAGAGGAACGACTTAACGTATCTCCAAATTGCTGCAAAAGGGTTCATTTTTCCTCAGGGTTTATTAATTCCAGATAAATTGTGTACTCGCACGCCAGTTAACAGCGAATCGACCCTTTGTTCAACCTTTTTTGCCACCT
This sequence comes from uncultured Verrucomicrobiota bacterium, assembly GCA_913045395.1. Taxonomy (GTDB): domain Bacteria; phylum Verrucomicrobiota; class Verrucomicrobiia; order Limisphaerales; family UBA1096; genus UBA1096. The sequence goes on from CAJWPV010000050.1 coordinate 2,800, forward strand.
CCATACTTTGGTCTAATTCACCCCGAAGCCGTTTCAAACGGATGTCTCCTTCACTCCTGTTGGTAATGCCCTGCACGGAGGCCAGGGTCCGGCTCATGTGCTCAACGGTCTGGACCACGTCGGCAACCAGCTTTTCGCGCTGTTCGAGAATCGGTTTGCGAGCCGTTTCGGAGGCCAGACTTTCGGCGGTTTTCCACAGTTGCAACGTTTTCTCGAGTGAACTCACGCACTGCTGAAACAATTCCTCTGAGCGCTGCTGGATGTCCTCGATCATCGCCCGGTTCAGGTCGGGTGCAATCTTGTCGAGTTGCCGAAACGCCTGCCGCAGGGATCGCAGATCCTGCATCGCAGTCTCGGTGCGTTCGTCGCCATCCATCGTTAGGCGGTGGTGGAAATGATCGAGCGCCTTCCGTTTGTCGAGCTTGGCCTTGCTGCGTGATGCCTCGACGAGCTGCTTGACGCGATCGTCCTTGCCAAGGATAAACTTGGTAATAAACGTGCCGGCCGAGGCGAGCATACCGACAAGGCCGACCAGCACCGCGCCCACCGCCGCCGTGCCTTTGAGGCCCAGCGCTAAGAACGACGCGAACGCCGCCGTGCCGACCATGAACGGCACCAGCACGAGCGGACTGCCGAGGATGTCCTTCATCACACGCTTGGCTATGTTTTTGTTGTCGCTCACCGCAATGCACTGCCCCGCAGTGGGAACAGGAAAAGGTCGGCAGAAATGGCTGGGGCGTCAACGCTGCGCTTGGCCAAGCGGCTTGGCCGGGGTTTGCAGCGCTCCCTTAATACGGCACCTGGCCCAGTTCAAAACGAACGCTCTGGGCCGATCCAGACCGGGAGGCAGCCGGGGCGGCCTCGGTGCGGATTCGATCCGCATTGACCCCCTCGGTATTGAGGAAACTGACGACAGACTCGGCGCGCGACCGTGCCAAGCGGCGGTTGGCCTCGGGATCTCCCACGGCGCGCGCCTGGCCAACGACGCGGAGGTAAAAGCTCGGGAAACTGTCCAGCATCTTTTTGAGCCGTTTCAACTCATGCTCGCCGGAGAGCGAGATGGCGGCCGAACCACGCCGGAAACCGATCGACGGCACGTCGAGGTCGCCGACCGACTGGAGCGTTTTCCACTGCTCATCGCTGAGTGCCCCGAGGTTGGCATTGGTGCGCACGCCCTGTAGGTCGCCCGTCCCCTGGCCAAGCCCCTCGATGATATTCATCCGGTTGCCCGGATGGAAATTGTCGGCCTTCAAGTCAGTCAGGATCTGGTCGAAGTAGAGCGACGAATGCCGGCCACCGAGCGGGTCGCTCCCGATCGCGCCGGTCTTGATGAGGACATCGGTGACATTGGCAATTATGTCCTCGAGGTTGGGCTGGCCGCCCGCTGCCGCGCCCCGCACCAGGCCAAAGTGTGCGTAGTTCTCGAGAGTGTTTTTCCACTGAATGCCGGCCACCAGACTCTTGGCCTCGGCGTCGGACAGGTTCGGGTCGTCCGACTTGATCAGCTTAGTAAAGCCGCCTGACTGGCTCCGGTAATGGTGCGCGGCACGGGAATAGGCCTCAATCACGGCGCGAACCTTGTCGGGATGATCGCGCAGATACTCGCGGCGCGCCACGAGCACATCGACAATCAGGCCCTTTATCCTGGAACTGTCCAGAATCACATCGACACCGGGCAACTTCTTGGCCTGGGAAACCTGCGGCTCCCACAGGACATACGCCGTCTTGTCGGACTGCTTGGCGGCTTTCATTTTTTTGAGCACATCGGCGGCACCGTCGGCCTCGATCATCCAGTCGCCGGACAGGTTGGGTAGCTTGAAGTGAGACTTCACAACGCGGGCCAAAAACTCGCTCGGCGAACTGGGTGTCAGCACGAAGCGGGCCTTGGGATCGTCCAGATCCTGAAGCGAGGCGACGGCACTCTTGTAGGCCAGCACGGCGTCCGCCCCCTTGGTTTCGTCGATCACCATCACGATCGACGCCGGAAAACCGCCAGCCTTGACCCCGGCCATCAGCAGTGAATCAATCGTGTACACAGCCATTTGCACGTCGCCCTCCTCCAGTGCCTCGAGCCGGGCGCCGTAGTCAGCACCGTCGTCCACCATCGTCAACCGAATGCCCTCCAACTTCAGGTTGTCTCGCATCTGCGCGGAACGCAGCACGGCGTAGCCGCTGAACAAATCGGCGGCGATGGTGACCTCGTGGGTGTATTGGCTGGAGGAACCGGTGGCTTGGTTGAGTTGCTCACTCTTTGGCTTCGTGTAGAAAAACCAGACGGCGCCGGCGAAAACGGCCAGTATGACCAGCCACACCACGGCAATGATGCATCCCTTGGAACCGTTACCCTCTGACATTACTTTTTCTTAGCCTTGACGACGGCGTAAATCACGAGAGCGGGAACGCCCCCCACGCAAAGTATCATGCAGATAACTCCCAGTATTGTCTCAGAATCATTTGACGACCCCGACGTCCCACCCGAATAGGGTGGCGCTGGACTGGGTGATGGCGACTCGACAGAGCGCATGCTCGGCGAATCGCCGATCGGCTGGTTCCCCGAGGTGGAAAGCGACTTGAGCATGGCCGAGGCGGTGGCTTCCGGCAGGTCGGCGATCAGCTCGAACGCATCCTCCCCTGTCTGCCCGGCATCCACCGAAGCCACCTCGGCGAACACCTCCGAGATCGCCTGCTTGAGCGACTCGGGATCGTTGGCATTGCGGTAGGAATGCACCTTCGTGGCCAGGGTATGGCGCGATGCCATCTCCACCCCGATACAATCAATTGTGATGCCCCGCGATATGATATCCGGCGTGTAGGCCTCGACCTGTCGCGCATCGCCGGCTTCGCCGTCGGTCACGACGAGCAGGCGGTAGGTGCCGTAGCCAAACTGTTTTCTGCGCGCATCCAGTAGCACATCCGCGCCCCGCTTCATATAATCCCCCAGCGGCGTCCCGCCTCCGGACTGGATGCTGTCGATCGCCCCGGCCAGCATGCTCTCCTTGCGTGGGCCAAGCGGGTAAACCCAGTCGCCCTGTGGGAACACCAGGATGCCGACATGGGTCGTGTCCGGGATCTGGTCAAGCACCTGCTTAAGCGCGTCCTTGGCTACAGACATGCGGTCACGCCCTGTGCCGGCCATGTTCGCGCCCATCGAGCCGGAGGCATCCACCACCACCACGACGTTGTCGGTCACCTGTACCTGCGCTTGACCAAGCGGCACGGCCCATAGAGAGGCCGACACCGCGCCTAGCCAGGCACCCAATTGATTTAAGTTATGTCTCATAGCGTGGCCCCTCATTACGCGTCAAAAGTCAAAGTCCGATTCCTGCGTCACCTCAGCTGACACGCGAAGCAGCCGGAACTCCACCCGCATGTTTTGCTTCGCCTCATCCATCGAACGCGGTTTGGCAATAAACGGCTCGGCGATCCCGACTCCCTGCGGCTGGATCTGCGACAAGTCCATCGCGATACCCTGGGCCTTTGCGTATTCCGCGACTGAGTTTTTCACCGCCCCGGCGCGATTGCGCGAGAGGTTGAGTGCCGCCTGCATCGTCCGGCGAGGGTTGTAGTTCTCCACCCCGTCGAAGTCACCAGCCGCGATGGCATCAACCAGCTTGCTGGTGTCGTTCAGGTCGAGTGCCCGGCCATTGAGCGAGTAGCGGTAGTTGCCCTGGGTGCCGCTGCGCCGAAGCGTCCCCTTGGCATTGCCGGCCTTGATCAGGTCAATGAGCGTCTTGCTCGGATCCGAATGCCCCCGGATGGCAACCACAGCGTTGCCGAACTTGTCCGCCATCTCGATCACACGGGTAAACTCGGCAGCATAGCGCACCGCGCTGAAATCGGTCTGGTTGGGATTGAAATTGATGGTGAACGACAAAATGGTCCGGTCATCCAGCAGTCCGCCGGAGCTGAGTTCCTCAATTTCTGACAGCACCGCCTCGGCCCGGAAACGCTCGCCCTGATTCGCTTCGGTTTTATTCAGGTACTTCAGGAAATCGTCGTCCTTGTAATTCAGGCCTGAGGGGAATAGTCCCATCTTTTGTTTCGCGTACCCGCGGCTGGTCGCCAGTTCCAACGCCGCAGTCTGGAACGCCTCAAAGCCGTGCAGGTTGCCCTGCTTCTCGAAAAAACTCACGTTGCCCGGGTAACCAGCGAACGTACAGTCGAGCAGCAGGCCGTGCGCCTCGTCGGCGTTCGGGAGGACTTCCTCGGTGTAAATCTGAACCGTCTGGTTGAGCAAATTGATGTAGCTCTGATCCCGCGTGCCGGCATCGTGCGCTGCCCGCTTGTCCACCAGTTCTTCTGCCGCCTTCAAATACCCGGCGACAAACTTCCTCACTAGCGGACGGTTGGCGTCGTAAAAATCCTTTCGGCAAACGTACACGTCAGCAATCGAGCGCGACAACTCCGCCGTGGACACCAGCACGTGTGCACCCTTCACAGTCCCCTCCGCTCCGGTACCCACGCTGTTCAGGTCGGTGCAAAGGCCGAACATGTCCGGCGTTATCGCGAAACAGGCTGAGATGCTCGGGTCATCCTTGAACGCCGCTGGCGGCGAGCCGGGACCTGTGAGTGCATCGTAAAATTTCACGGTAATATCGTCCCATCCTAACTGGGCGGTCTTGAGCACATCATCTAGCATGCCGATGTGCGGCCCGCCTTGCTGCACCGCCACAGTTTTGCCCTTTAAATCTGTAACCGTTTTGATGGCTTCACGGGAGATCAAGTGATCGCCGGCCGACCAGGTCATCTGCATAATCATCACTCCCTTGGTGCGAGGATCGGAACCGATCACCTCCGACGCCTGCCCCATCATACGGAAGGTGCCGCGCAAGAACGCTGACTCGCCGGAGCGATAATCGCGCACTTGCTGAACGAAATCGTCGCCGGGAGTCAGATTCAGATTCAAACCCTGTTTCTGGAAAATAGTGCCTGATTTGGTTTGAAGTCCACCGTTCGCATGGAACGTCGCCATGTCGCCGCCCCAAATAATGAACGGGACTTGCAATGCTCCTCCAGCCTTCACCGAGCCCACCGAACCCGGCCCAACCAACTCGGAAAACAACTTGGTCTGTGCCGTGGCGGCGGCCACTGACAAGCTAAGCGCCAACCCCACTATGATTGATTTGTTTGCTTTCATTTCTACATATAACAACTGCTTTCGGGGAGGTTAGCATCGTTTAGATAACTAGGCAATTATAATTATGAACGATGAAATTATAGTTCACTGAACCGGGTTTTTACGTGAAGGTAACATTGGCTAAGCGCATATTTGCGCCCCGAAAAACAGCCAGGTGATCACTTTTTTGATCCCGATTTTGGTTCTTCAATACCAAGTTTCGCCTGGCTACCGAAT
>CAJWPV010000051.1 GCA_913045395.1 uncultured Verrucomicrobiota bacterium
TTAAAATGAAGATCGTCGACGCCTTGATCAATGAACTCAGTGTGCGCCAAATCCACACCGTCGTCGACTATAGCAATAACCACTCCCTCACCGGTTGACTCCGCCCATGCCTCCCGAATGTTCAACTCCGGTCCAAGTATCGCCCCAGTTTCGAGATCGCGGTTTTCGAGCGGCCATTGGGTCGGGAAAAGCGGATCGTTTGGACGCGGAGCCATGGGCGCCATCTTTTTCATCGGCCGCCGTCGCACCGGGTGACTCACCAATACGCCCGGGCGTTTGGCCAAGCGTTGTGATTCCTCGAGTGCCACACGCACACTTTCTGCATGTACTACAAATAAGCCTTCACCAAACTCTCGATCAGGCTTGAGGGCTCCTCCCTCAAGCACCTGAGCAAGCGTAGTCCCCTTGGCTAATTGCAGCACGACTCGGGAGCCAAACTTAACTCGCACAGCCGGTCGATCCCTCTCGCGGCCAGGCACCCAATCGTTTGCCCCGGCGTTAGCCAAGTCTGCGGGGTTTACCCAATATACAACGTGTCGTGGCGTCTTTAGAGCAAAGGTGGTTTGTGGGGCACCCTCCGCCGCCGAGAGAGGATGTAATCCTGTTACAAACAGGAATCCGGTGTACAGGCCCAGGATAACTCGACACACATCTCGCACGCGGACAATATAGCAGAAGCCAAACCTCAAGCCCACACCGGGCTTGGTTTGAGGGGGTGTAACTGGCACACTTGCCGCATGACGACGACAGAGCAGCAACTCCTCGGAGCGCTCAAGGATATGGAGACTGCGGTCGCTGGGATGAACTCGCAGCCGAAGCCGAACCTGATGGCGCACTTCGATCGTATCGACGCATTGACTGCCGGGCTCTCGGACGGAACGGATGGCGAGCTGATGCATTATCTGCAGAAGAAAAGTTACGAGAAGGCACGCCTCTTCCTCGAGGGGCGGCTTTCGGAAATCGAAAAAGGCGGCTGCCTGCGCTAACCGGGGGGGCACGATGCTCGACGACACGATCGCCGCAATCGCGACACCGCTTGGCAATGGCGGATTGGCGATCATTCGCATATCCGGAGGAAAGGCGTTAACAATTGCCGACACACTGTTCGCTCCCGGTGGCAAATCAAAAACACCGCTTGCCGGTGTCAAGTCTCACACGCTGCATTACGGTCACATCCTCAGGAACGACCAACGGCTGGATGAGGTGATGATTTCGGTGATGAAAGCCCCGGCCACTTTTACACGCGAGGATATCGTTGAGATCAATTGTCACGGCGGCATCTGCTCCACCAAGGCCGTGCTCGACGCCGTGCTCGACGCCGGGGCGCGCCTGGCGCTACCTGGCGAGTTCACCAAGCGTGCATTTATGCATGGGCGGATTGATCTCGCGCAGGCCGAGGCAGTCGCCGATCTCATTCATGCACGGACCGGCCTCGCGTTGAGGGCCGCCAACGAGCAACTCGCCGGCAAACTATCGCAGCGTATCAATAAACTGCGTGACGACCTGATGCATGTACTCGCGCATATCGAGGCAAACATCGATTTCCCGGATGAAGACATCGAGCCGGACACGCTGAGCGGACTGGTTCAAAGGCTCGAAAACGCCGGCCGACTGATCCATGGGTTGCTCTCCACAGCCAACGAAGGCCATTTGATTCGCCGCGGCATTCGCGCGGCCATCATCGGGCGGCCCAACGTCGGTAAATCGAGCTTGCTCAACCAACTACTGGGCCGTGACCGGGCCATCGTCTCCGCCGTGGCCGGAACAACGCGTGACACGATCTCGGAGGAAGCGCAAATCCGCGGTATCGCGGTGGTATTCATCGATACCGCTGGCCTACAGGATTCCGACGATGCGATCGAGCGGGAGGGTATCCGGCGCAGCCGCGAGTCGCTTGGCCAGGCGGATCTCATACTCCATGTGATCGATGCCTCCGAACCGATCACCTCGGACGACCAGGCGTGCCTGGCTGATTTCGACGGCAAGCCGCGCATTCTCGTCCTCAACAAGAGTGATCTACCGAACCGGATTGGCCAAGCGGAGAGCAAGGGTAGCCCGATGGTGAGCGTGAGCTGCCTCAATGGCCAGGGCATTGAGCCTTTGAAGGAGTCCATCCGCAACCAGGTCTGGGACGGGGAGATCACCTCGGAGATGCTGGAGGTAATGATCAACTCGCGCCATCAGGAGGCGCTGCGCCGGGCCAGCGAATCGCTCCGGACGGCACTAGAGCAGCTTCGTGCCGGCACGCCGCTTGACCTGGTTGCCGTCGATTTGAGGATCGGCACCAATGCTGTTGGCGAGATTGTCGGACAGACCACCACGGAAGATCTACTCGACTCCATTTTTAGCACGTTTTGCATCGGGAAATAATTTTTCGGTTGCTCAAGCGGCTTGAAAACCGCGTCGACAGCGCATAATTTTCCTGTGCGCTCAAAGCGCCACCCCACAGAGGGCGTGCCCCATGGGAACCCGGCCTCCGACTGACAGATGAAATACCTTTATTCATTCATTGTGTTGTTTGTGCCGTGGCTCGTTTTATCCGGCAAATTTGATCTACTTCATGTGGGAATGGGGATTGTCTGCTCGCTGCTCGTTGCGTACTGGTCTGCAGACCTGTTGTTCCAGGATCGTGAGGCCACCTTGAGCGACCGACTGCGGCAACTGGCCGGGTTTGCTGGCTACACGGGATGGATGTTCGGGCAAATCGTCCGCGCCAACCTGCATGTGTTTCGCGTCGCATTTTCGCCCCAAATGCACGAGTTGCTGGCACCGAGGATGGTGGAGTTCGAGACCAAACTGGAAAAGGAACTGTCCAGGTTCGTGCTCGCCAACTCGATTACCCTGACCCCCGGCACAGTGACGGTTCGGGTGGAGGGCAACCGGTTTCTCGTCCACGCCCTCACGGACAAGGCCGCTCGCAACCTGCCCGGCGCAATGGAGAGGCGCATCGCCAACATTTTTGAAAAAACCAGTTGAACTCCTTCGTCACAACTGCCGGCGTCGCGTTGATCGGCCTGATGCTCCTTGTCCTGGTTCGCGCCTTCAAGGGGCCTACGGTCATCGATCGATTGGTCGCCATCAACGTGATCGGCACGAAGTCGATCGTACTGCTGCTCTTTGCTGGCATCCTCTTCGGGCAATTGGAGATGTTCGTGGACATCGCCCTTGGCTACGGACTGCTCAACTACATCGTCTCCATCGCCGCCTCACGCTACTACCAGCACCGCAGGTGCCTTGAACCAACGCACACAGCCAATGGAGGCCAGCCATCACGATGGAAATCCTAGCCTACATCCTGATTTCAACCGGGTTGATCTTCTTTCTGGGAACGACCATCGGCCTGTTGCGTTTCCCCGATTTTTACTCACGTATGCATGCTGCCAGCAAGGGGGACACGCTCTCCACAGTGCTAATCCTGCTGGGCTGCATTTGCCTCGTCTCGACCCAAGGGGAGATGAACTGGCTGCTGGGCCTGAAGATTTTGTTGATCATTAACTTCATCTTCATCGGTAGCCCGACCGCCACCCATGCGATGATGGATGCCGGCAACAAGGCGGGTGCCGAGCCGTGGAAAAAGGACTCCGAATGATGCCATCGCTCCCCATCTGGCAGTTTGACGTCTTGCTCCTGGTCTTGGTGGTGCTTTTCGCCGTGGTGGCGCTGTCCATCCGCAACCTGATGGGCGCGGCGGTTGTCTTTGGCGCCTACAGCTTCATGATGTGCCTGATCTGGGCCGGCATGGGGGCGGTGGACGTGGCGTTCACGGAGGCGGCCGTCGGCGCGGGAGTTAGCACGGTGTTCATCGTGTCCACCATTTACAACACCAGCGCCACCATGCGAAGCCGACCCGGGGGGATGGCATTCAAGTTGTTTATCGGGGTGGTGGTGACGCTCGCCGGGGTGTTCCTGCTGTCCGCCCTGCCGGATTTCCCGGATTGGGGCGATCCCAACTCGCCGGCCAACGCCACCGTGGCGCCCTACTACATCGAGAACTCCATCCGCGACACGCACGTACCAAACCTAGTCACGTCCGTGCTGGCGGATTATAGAGGATTCGACACGCTGCTCGAGACGATTGTGGTCTTCATCGCCTGCATCGCGATTTACTCGATTCTCCGCATTGAGACGGCCAAGTCGAAAACAGATGAGCCGGAGGAGGACATCGCCACCGCGCCGCCGAGTTATGACCCCAGCGACAGCCTGATCGTCCGGCAGGCGAGCCGGTTCATGGTGCCGTTCATGCAGTTGTTCGCGCTGTACGTCATCGCCCACGGGCATTACAGCCCAGGAGGTGGGTTCCAGGGCGGCGTCATCCTCGGCGCGAGCCTGATCCTGCTTGCCATCTCGTTCGACCTGAAGTTCCTCCTGCGCCAATGGAGGGAGAAACCGTTGATGCTGCTGGTGGCTTCAGGCGTGTGCCTTTACGCCACCGTGGGCCTGGCCTGCATGTTCACGGGCGGCAACTATCTTGACTACGGCTCGCTGGACTCCGTTTTGCCGAACGACCGGGCCATGGCGAGGTCGCACGGCATCCTACTGGTGGAGATCGGCGTGGGCATCACGGTGATGTTCAGCATGCTCGCCATTCACATTAATCTCGCCTCGAACGGCCGCTTCGACCGGGGACTTTGACTTCATGGAAAACCTGATCGCCAACTTCAACTACGTGATCGTTGTCATCCTGATGATGATCGGCCTGTGGTCAATGCTGGCACAAAAGAACCTGATCAAGAAATGCATCGGGATGGCCATTCTCCAGACCGGCATCATCCTGTTTTTCATCTCCATCGGCGCCAAGAACAACGCCCTCATCCCAATTCTGACCGAGGCAGCTTACTCCGATCCGGACGTTGCAACGGTCGCCAACCCTCTGACTCAAATCCTGATGCTCACCGCAATCGTGGTCGGGGTTGCCACGCTGGGTGTTGGCCTGGGCTTGGCGCAGAAGATTTATCACCAACACTCGTCCTTCGATGAGGATGAGATCCTCGAGAACCAGCGGAAATGACCGGGCAGCTTCCCATCATTGTCATCCTTGGCCCGCTGCTGGCAGCGATCCTCGCCGCGTTCACCGCATGGCTTCGCCCCAAGTTGTCCTACCCGCTGGTTGTCCTTGGTTTGGCCATTTCGTTTACTGCGGCACTAAAACTGGTTTTCATCGTAGCCGATGAAGGCGCCAAAATATATTGGCTCGGCAACTGGGGAAACCAGAACCACGAGTTTGTCGTCGGCATACAAATCACGGTCGACAATCTCAACACCCTACTCTTGACTACCGTATCCGGCATCGCCCTGCTGACTGCCCTATACGCCAAGCGTCTAGTGGAGACGGAACTCGCCGGCCGGCAGCGGTATTTTTATGCACTCCTCTCTCTGCTGGTCACAGGCTTGCTCGGCATCTCGATCACCGGCGACATCTTCAACCTCTACGTCTTCTTGGAGATCGCCGCGCTGTCCAGTTACGCGCTGATCGCCTACGGCAAGGGCCGCGCCTATATGGCCTCCTTCAACTACCTCATCATGGGCACCATGGGGGCCTGCCTGTATTTGCTCGGCGTCGGCTTTGTTTTCATCAAGCACGGCACACTCAACATCGACAACTTATCGGGGATCATTCCAACACTTGACCCATCGCAGGCGTTGTTTGTCGGCTTCGTGCTGATCCTGCTTGGCGTCTGGGTGAAGATGGCTTTCTTCCCTTTTCATGGCTGGCTTCCCAACGCCTACACCCACGCGCCCACCGCCAGCGCGGCGGTGCTTGCCCCCCTGGCCACGAAGGTCGCCGTTTACGCGATGCTCCGCATCATGTTCACGGTGTACTCTCTCGACTACATCAATGGATTAACGGGCATTCAGCCGATTGTTCTTTACCTGTCGACGGCTGCAATCGTGATGGGTTCGTTCTTCTCGCTGACACAAACCAACCTGAAGATGATTGCCTGTTACTTCATCATCTCGGAGATTGGCTACATGGTCGGCGGCGCCTGGCTGGCCAACAGGCCGGGGTTGACAGGCGCGATGTATCACCTCGTCGCCGACGCGGCGATGACCTCGGCACTGTTCATGGCGATCGGCTGCATCGTTTATCGGCTTGGCCAAGCGCAACTCGACGACCTCAAGGGCGTGTTCTTCAAGATGCCGGTGACGATGGCTGCCTTCGTCGTCACGATGGCTGCCTTGATCGGCGTACCCCCAACGTGCGGTTTTTTCAGCAAGTGGTACCTCATCCAGGGCGCTGCCGAGGCGGGTGTGTGGCACTTCGTCGCCGCGCTGCTGCTGTCCAGTCTTGTGAAGGCGATCATTCTTTTTCGCATCATTGAAATTGGATACAACCGCGTGGCTCATCCGGCGATCGAGGGTAATCCGGCGATCCCCCGCAACGAAGCCCCTCTGAGCATGCTCATCCCCACGGTCGCCATGACGCTTGGCCTGATCGCGCTTGGCTTGGCCACGAACACGCTGGTGAACACGATCATCGTCAACGCAGTTCCCGCCGCATTGACCCAGTAACGTCATGGACACCATCCATTCATTCACTCCGGTTTGGGTTATCCTGACCTCCTCCGTGGCAGCGCTCTTAATTGCCCTGTTGGGCCGTTGGCCGAACCTGCGCGAGTCGTGCATTTTCGTCGCCGCCGTCATCAAGCTTGGACTGTTACTTTCACTGGCGCCGGGCGTACTCGACGGCGATCTGTACGAATTTGAGGTGATGGAACTGCTGCCAAACGTCAGTCTGGCCTTCAGGGTCGATGCGCTTGGCCTGTTGTTCGCGCTGGTCTCGGTGAGCCTGTGGATTCCCACGACGATCTTCTCAATGGGTTTGCTTCGGCCGCTCAAGAGCCACGCACAAACCCGGTTCTTTTTCTGTTTTGCCATCGCCATCTCCTCGGCAGTCGGAGTCGCCTTTTCAGCGAACCTGTTCACCCTCTTTTTATTTTACGAGGCGCTCTCACTTTCCACCTACCCGCTGGTCACGCACCACCAGGATGACGATGCGATCAAGGGCGGCCGCAAATACCTGACCTATCTGCTCGGCACGTCAGTCGCCTTGGCCCTGCCGGCGATGATTATCGTTTACCAGAAAACAGGGAGCCTCGACTTCGCCAACGGCGGCGTGTTCGCGGATGGCACAAGCACAACGCTGCTCGTCGTTTTGCTCGTGATGTTTCTTTTCGGCTTTGCCAAGGCGGGACTGATGCCGTTTCACACCTGGCTACCCGGCGCGATGGTTGCCCCGGCACCGGTCAGCGCTCTGCTGCACGCAGTCGCTGTGGTGAAAGTGGGCGTCTTCTCGATCATCCGAGTGTTGACCGGCATCTTCGGGGTGGATCTTTTGGCTAACACACCGTCGCTGAGCACCATTGTCTGCGTCCTGGCCGGCATCACGCTGATCGTCGCGTCACTCATCGCGCTCACGCAGGACAACATCAAGAGCCGCTTGGCCTACTCCACCATTGGCCAGTTGTCGTACATCATCCTGGGGATCGGCCTGGCGACCAAAAGCGGCATTGCCGGTGCCACGCTGCACATCCCCATGCACGCTTTTGGCAAAATCACGCTGTTCCTTTGCGCCGGCGCGATCTATCAGGCCTGCGGGGCCAAGTGCATCAGCCAAATGCACGGTATGGGTCGCAAAATACCACTTACCATGACGGCGTTTTTCATCGGCTCGCTGTGTGTCATCGGCCTGCCGCCAACCGGCGGCTTTGTCAGCAAATGGTATCTGCTGACCGGCTCTCTCAACTCTGGCCAGCAATGGGCGTTCGCGGTTTTTCTCACCAGTTCCCTGCTCAACGCCGCCTACTTCCTGCCCTTCGTTTACAAGGCGTTTTTCTCGAGTCCGTCAGACGAGGCTAAGTGGGAGAGCGCCAAGGAACCGCCGCTACTGACTGTCGTGCCGGCGCTCATCACGGCTATGGGCTGCGTTTTGTTGTTTTTCTTTTCCGGCAAACTCTACCAGTTCGCCGACAAGTTCGTTGAGTTGTACGTTAGCAAATAGATGAGCGAGACACCCGAAAAACCATTTGTTCCTGACCAACCCACGGTCAGCCGCAAGTTTTGGATTGCGTTGTCGGTCACTTGCGCCGTGTCCATTTTGCTGGAACTGATCGTGGTCTTGGCCCCGGACTTACACCGGCACGAGCATTTTGAG
>CAJWPV010000052.1 GCA_913045395.1 uncultured Verrucomicrobiota bacterium
CTTGGCATCAGCCGCATCGTCATATTCATCCGAGTCCCCCACAGCCACCACTCCGGTGCCTTTTGTGAATTGTGCGCGATCCTGACCAGCTGTGGCATTCCAAGAAGTCGGATCCACAAAGGTCCAACCGTTGAACTCCTTCACAGCATCGCCGCCGGCCGTTGGACCGTGATTCGGACCAAGAACCATCACCCATCCACTCGGAGCAGTGGCAGTCCAGTCGGTTCCATCGCCGCCCGACTCGGTGCCGCTCTCAAACGGGCCAAGCTCCAGGCTGTCAAAGTCCTCAACAAGATAATGGTTCGCCGGGAGAGCCGGTTCCACCGGGGCGGTGGAGTACACCACGAGGTTGTCAATGGCCCACCACCAGTTGTTGTGTCCCTGATGATCCCATGTGATCACCGCAAAGTTCGCACCCGCCGGGTTATCGACGTTCAGAACGACCGTCTCGTTGTAAGCCGTTGGACTATCCGGAGTCAGAGTAACAAGCGTCACCGGATCGCCCCCATCGTAGGAGATGCTGACCGTGCCGCTCTGCGGTTCCTTCCGCCAGCTTGAGTCGTAGCGAACCACGAGCGTCCCGGCCTGCACGCCGTTTAGGCTGATTGCTGGCGTGGAGAGCGAGGCATTAAACTTGGCGTCGGCCTTGTCGTCGTACTCGTCAGAGTCGCCCACAGCAACCACTCCGGTACCCTTGGTGAACTCAGCACGCGCCTGGCCAGCCGTGCTGTTCCACGAAACCGGATCCAAAAAGGTCCAACCGTCAAACTCGACAGCAACATCGCCGCCAGCGGTCGGGCCGTGGTCGTCGCCCTTGGCCTGCACCCATCCCTCGGGTGCCGTGGCGGTCCAGTCGGTGCCGTCGCCGCCCGACTCACTGTCGGAGACAAACGGGCCAAGCTCAAGGCTGTCAAAGTTCTCGGCAAAGATCGGCTGCAACTCGCCGGTGATCTCAATGTTATCGATGGCCCACCACCAGTTGTTGTGGCCCTGATGATCCCATGTGATGACCAGGCTCGAGGCTCCCTCGGGATTGTCCAGCCGAACGGTCACAGTGTCATTATAGCCGGTCGGCGTGTCCGGGGTGAGTGTCACCAGCGTGACGGCATCGCCGCCGTCGTACGCAACGCTCACCGTGCCGCTCTGCGGTTCCTTGCGCCAACTCGAGTCGTACTTGAGAATGAGCGAACCGGGATCAATCCCCGCGATGCTGATCGCCGGGGTTGAGATCGAGGCGTTGAACTTGGCGTCGGCCTTGTCGTCGTACTCGTCCGAGTCGCCCACGGCCACCACCCCGGTGCCCTTGGTGAACTCAGCGCGCGCCTGGCCAGCCGTGGCATTCCACGACACAGGATCAAGGAAGGTCCATCCATCAAACTCGACCACATCATCACCACCAGCGGTCGGCCCGTGGTCGTCGGCCTGGGCGGTCACCCAGTCAGCCGGGGCGGTTGCGGTCCAGTCAGTGCCGTCGCCACCCGACTCGCTGTCGGAGACAAACGGGCCAAGCTCGAGGCTGTTGAAATCCTCGGCGAAAACCAGGGTCGAGCCCGGCTTGAGCAACACCGCCAATTGCGCCGGGTTGCTGGTGGCTGAGCCAGCGGAGTTGCTGACGACCACGGTGTATGAGCCTGCGTTTTCCTCGGAAACATTGGACAACTCCAGCACTGGCCCCTCGGCTCCGGCAATCTCCATGTCGCCCTTGAACCATTTGTAGTAAAGCGGCTCGTCGCCATTGGCCTTGACCAAGAAACTGACGCTGTCGCCCTCGGTCGCCTCGACACTGGTCAATTGTGTCACGATGCCCGCAGGCGCCTTGCCGACGGTGACCTTGATATTGTCAATGGCCCACCACCAGTTGTTGTGACCCTGATGATCCCATGTGATGACAGCAGTGTTCGCTCCCTCAGGGTTGCTGAGCGGAAGGGTCACGGTCTCGTTGTAACCGGTGGGGGTATCGGGAGTCAGCGTCAGCAGGACGACAGGATCGCCCCCGTCGAAGGAAACCGACACCGTGCCACTCTGCGGCTCCTGCCGCCAGCTTGAGTCGTACACCAGGATGGCGGTGCCTGCGGCCACGCCATCAAGGCTGAAGGCCGGGGTGGAGAGAGAAGCGTTGAACTTGGCGTCGGCCAAGTCATCGTACTCGTCCGAGTCGCCCACTGCGATCACTCCGGTACCCTTGGTGAACTCAGCACGACCCTGACCAGCAGTTGCTGTCCAGGAAGCCGGATCAACAAAAGTCCAGCCATCAAACTCCTTCACTGCGTCGCCGTCGGCCGTCGGGCCGTGATCATCGGCCCTGGTCATTACCCAGCCAGTTGGCGTGTCAGCGGTCCAGTCGGTGCCGTCACCGCCCGACTCACTGCCAGACTCGAACGGTCCGAGTTCCAGGCTGTCAAAATTCTCCGCAAAGATCGGCTCCGGTTCGCCCGCGACGATGAGGTTATCGATTGCCCACCACCAGTTGTTGGCCGCGTCGAGGTAGCTGAACGTCAGCTTCATCTCCTTGGCCCCGGCCGGATTGCTGATCTGGATGTTCACGGTCTCGTTCCAGTGCGCTGGGTCGTCGGAATGGAAGAATTCACCCGCATCGGATTCCCAGCGGAGGATTTCCTCGGTATCCCCGTCGTCGAAGGCCACTTCGATAACAGCCTTTTGGCTGCCGCCGCAGCAGGCGTCGGGCCGCCAACTTGAGTGGAACCGCAGCACGACCGAGTTCTCCATGATCCCATCAAGGGAAATGGCCTCGGTGGTAAGGTAGGTGGACTGCATGCCAGCTTCACGAGCGGCATCATCCCACTCATCACCATCGCCGATGAGCGCCGTGCCGACCGCCTTCTTGAATTGCGAACGCTGCTGGTCACCGGCGGTCTGAATCCACCACTTTGCATTGGCAAAACTCCAACCGGCCCACTCGGATACACCGTCGTTGTCCGGCTGTCCGTCGCCATCCTCGTCCTCGTTGTGGATGCCGGGCACCTCGTCGTCGTTGAGCTCCCAGCCCTCGGGCGGAGTGTCGGTCCAGGCCTGCTCGCTGACCAAGCCCTCATCGGTGTTCGGTCCAAGCTCAAGCCCCTCAAAGTCCTCACTCCAGATGGTGATACCCAAGCTGGCCTGCACCCCGATGTTTGCTTCGGCACTGGTGGCTTCCCCGGCCTCGTTAGTCACCGTGACACTGTATTTGCCACCGTCAGCCACACTCGCTTGGCCAATCCCAAATTCAGCGCTGGTGGCACCATCGATCGCCACACCATCCTTGGACCACTGGTAGCTGAGTGGCTCGCCGCCGTCGGCGACCACAGAGACAGCGAAGGCTTCGCCCTCGTTAATCTCGATTCCGGTCGGTTGCGTCACGATCCGCGGCGGAACCGTCCCGGCATTGATCACCAGATTGTCGATTGCCCACCACCAGTCGTTGCCGGCCTCGCGCATGCCAAAGGTCAGCTGGAGCTTTGTCGCGCCGTCCGGGTTGTTCAAAGGCAAGATCACAATCTCATTCTGGTTGTGGTCGTGGTAGTTGGCGGACGTGGTATCGGACACCCAGGTCATGACCTCGACCGCCTCCGCCCCGTCGTAGCTCGCCAAGATGTAACCCTCCTGATGATAGTTACCATCAAACTCCGGACGCCAGCTCGAGTGGAAATTTGCAAACAACGTGCCGGCGACGATGCCGGAAACATCGATCTCGGGCGTGGTCATGAAGGTCTTGTACCAGCCATTGGCTGCCCCATCGGCATGGGCGGTATCATCCCACTCGTCGGGATCGGCCACTGCCACGACATTTTTCGCCAAAGAGAACAGGGAACGCGACTGGTCCCCTGCAACCTGTACCCACCACGAGTAATCAGCAAAACTCCAACCAGCCCACTCCGAGACACCATCGTTGTCCGGGTGGCCATCCCCATCCTCGTCCTCGATGTACCCCACGTGATCCTCGCTGACACCCGGCACGCCGGAGTTGTCCACCGTCCACCCTTCCGGGCCGGTCCGGGTCCAGGCTTCTTCGAGCGCGACGGCCAATTCGTCCACATTTGGGCCGAGCTCGACACCGTCAAAGTCCTCAAAGTAAACCGGCACCTCGAACTTCCGGGACTGGGTATGCTCACCGGCAACGCTGTCAGTGTAGGTTAACGCCATCTCGTACTTGACGCCCTTTGCCAATGCACCCAGCCCGGATGAGGTCACTGTGAGAATGCCGCCATCGCTGTTGATATCGGTGGCAACTGCCTCGCCGTTCAGGGTGAGGGAAATTGAATCGCTGCTGATGGTGGTGTCGCCCGCGTTAATCACCGCGCTCAACACTGTGTCCGCCTTGGCGTACTTGCCGGACGGAGTCCATTGATCGACAAAAGAGGGAACCGGAGGAAGTTCCTCAGGCACACCGGCTGCAGCCGCACCACCCAGTGCCAGGATATGACCGGAATTGAGACTTTCAAAGCGGAGCTGGATGCTGTTCACAAACACCTCTTCCGATTCGCCGTTGTCGTCGACAAACAAGGTAACCATCTGATCGAACGCCGTGTCGAGCGACCAACGCCCATCGAGGTTATCTTCCGGTACAGTCACGCTCCCGACCTCTTGTCCGTCGATGTAGATCTTGCCCCACAATCCCTCGATGTTGACCACGATGGCGATGCGATGCCATGCATCGGGCGTCAAGGAACCGAACTCAAGGCCGGCCGTGCCAATCCCATTGCTGGCGCTGACGTAAAACTCGGCGTCAGCCGCACCGGCTACCCACTCTGCAGTGACTACATCAATCAGGCTCCTCTTTTTCCCTGACGAAGTAGCGGGATAATAGAGATCCATGATAGCGGTCCAGTTGTTGACCAAATCGCCATCACCGTTGGAGTCCTCCGGCAAAGGCGCCCTTAAGCCCTGATCCATCGTCGTCAGCTTCGGAATCTTGATGACGTTGGCCACCTCACCATTGATGGCGGGAAGCCCCAGCGCCTCGGTGGTACCGAATTCCACCAGGTCACCGGTGTCATCCATGTACTCCATGTCAGAACCGGCAGTGGCGGAGAGGTCACCGCCATCGAAGTTCCAAAGGCTGACATGAGCATCCTGCGCCAAGAGGGATGACTGAGACAGCAGCGCAAACAGCGCCGCTCCGACCAACGTTTTGAAGAAGTATTGTTTTTTCATGAGTAGAAATTTTGAGAATAGCAAATAATGGCAAATAAGCGACAACCTTGCCCGCACTCATAAATCGACAATGGCGCAGACAGGGCCGTTGATTTTATGTGAGGTAAGTGGACAATCGAGATCTTTTTTCCTTGCATTTTGACTACAAAATCTGGCATTTTTCTCACTTTCCAACCGGGCGCTCGCTACGATTGTCCCGCCAACGTTACCTTTTGTCCACGTCCGCAGTGAATAGTAACCCGGAAAAAACTGGAACAAACCGACCATCCCGCTTGACCAAGCAAATGGGCTGGGGAGCCTTTGCTCTGGCTATCGTGGTGGCAATTCTCTTCGGCTTGGCCTACGGAAAAAGCAGCTTCGCTAAGCAGGCCAAGCGACAGACGCTGCAGGCCCTGACCCCTGCACAGGTCAAGAGCGACGGCTACACCTCATCGGCCAGTTGCCGCGCCTGCCATCCCTCCCAGTACGCCAGTTGGCACAAGAGCTATCACCGCACCATGACACAGTTGGCCGGGCCGCACTCGGTCATGGGCCGGTTCGACGGCACCGAGGTTGTGTCCGGCGGACTGCTGTATAGCGTGTATCAAACCAACGACCAGTACTGGGCGAAGATGCCTGATCCGGAGATCATCATGAAAACGATCGAAACCGGCCGGCGCATCAACGACCATAACTACCAAATCCGAACCAACGGCGTGCTATCGATACTCGATCTGCGGACGGTGCCCCGTGTCAATAAGCGCGTCGTCATGACCACAGGCTCGCACCACTACCAAACCTACTGGGTTGAGGGCAGCGTGAAGGATCCCCAAACCAAGAGAAACGAGACCAAGTACGGTAACCTGCTCCAGACCTTGCCACTGGTTTACCTCCCCAAGGAGCAACAGTGGATCCCACGGGAAAATGCCTTCATGATGGCGCCAGAAAGCAAGCGCATGATATCGCAGTGGAACCACCACTGTATTAAGTGTCACAGCACCGCCGGCAACCCCGGACTTACTGGCAACAACACATTTGATACACGTGCTGCCGAGTTGGGTATCTCATGCGAAGCCTGCCACGGACCGTCCACTGATCATGCCAGACATTACCGTTCTCCTCTTGCCCGATACACTCAACACTTCAGTAAAAGTTCGACCACAAACATCATTCCCAAAACTGGGTCTCGTTGGTTTGGTGATCCTGCTAAGCTGGACCACAAACGCTCTAGCCAAATCTGCGGTCAATGCCACGGCGTCTATATTTATAATGATCCTAAACTAGGCGAATCCTTCGCCCGAAACGGCCCAACGTACCGACCTGGCGACGACATCCACTCAATCCGCTACTACATCCAGCACCCCGGCCCGGCACCCACACCGGTCCGCCAGGAGGAACTCGAGAAAAACCCCGGCTTCTTCCGCGAACGCTGGTGGGACGACGGAACAATCCTCGCCGGAGGACGCGAGTTCACCGCTATGCGCGTGAGCGCCTGCTACAACAAGGGAGAGCTCTCTTGCCTAGACTGCCACTCGATGCATCAAAGCGACCCGGTCGATCAGCTCAAGCCACACATGCGTAGCAACCAAGCCTGTATCAAGTGCCACGCGGAACCGGAGTACACCACCTCAATCGACCAACACACCTTTCACAAGCCTGGCTCCACTGGCAGCAACTGCCTCAACTGCCACATGCCTCACACGACCTACGCGTTGCTCGGCGCGATTCGGAACCACCAGATTCAATCTCCCTCGGCACAACGCAGTATCCGCCACGGAGTGCCCAACGCCTGCAACCTCTGCCACCTTGACCAGACGCTCGACTGGACGCAACAGCACTTGGCCACGCGCTACGGCCATACGCCCCTGCCATTGAGCGCCGAACAAAAGAACACCTCCGCTGCCCTGCTTTGGCTGCTCAAAGGCCACGCCGCCCAGCGCGCCATCACAGCATGGCACGCCGGCTGGCAACCGGCCCGCGACACCTCCGGCACCGATTGGCTCGCCCCACATCTAGCCCGCTTGCTCGACGACCCGTACGGTGTCGTGCGCCACATCGCCAACAACAGCCTCGGCAAACAGCCCGGCTTCGACCGGTTTGAGTTCGACTTTCTCGCGACCGAGCCGGAGCGCATGCGCTTAGCCAAGCGGGCAATCGCCCAGTGGAACGAACTCCCCAGCACCGCCAGCGACACGACCGGCAAATCCATCCTTATCAGTTCCGACCGGCAATTAATGGAAACCGCGATACAGGCGTTGTTGAAAAATCGCGACAACCGACCGTTCACCATCAAGGAGTAACCCGACTTGGCCAAGGCAGTGACGAGCAGCTCGAACGGGGATATTCCCGGCAAAGACAAGATGCCGGTCGTGGGCATTCGCGTGCCATCCTGGGCTTCATTCACCCGGCCCATCTTTCACGGCATCGTCGAGTTCATCCGGAACCGCGAACAGTGGCACATCCAGACACTGGTCGATTCCACCAACGAGATGGCCCCGATGGTCATCGACGAAAATTGGACCGGCGACGGGCTGATTCTCTTCCGCCACTCCAGCGACGAAGCCGCCGCGTTCAAGCGCCGCGGCATCCCGGTCGTCAACCTCAGCACCGAGTGCCGCGAGAAAGGCTTCCCCACCGTCATCCCGGACAACGCGGAAATCGGCCGGATGGCGGCGCAACACTTGTTGACACTTGGCCAGCGGCATTTCTCCTACTGGGGCGACCCTTCGCGCGCCTACTCGCTTGAGCGTGGACAGGCGTTCGAACGGCGGATCACTGAGGCCGGCTTCGACTGTATCAACATCCAGTTCGAGCCGGACACCCTGCCGTGGGAGGGACGCTGGGTGAACGTGCGTAAACATATCATCCGGGAGTTGCGGCGTCTGCCTAAGCCGATCGGCATCTTTGCCAAGGACGACATGCTCGGCAGCAACATCATCCGCATCTGTAACG
>CAJWPV010000053.1 GCA_913045395.1 uncultured Verrucomicrobiota bacterium
TAAAATCGCCAAGTGACCGGCTGGCCATTCTCCTGATGGCCCTTGGCATGGCCACGCCGCTTAGCCATGCCGCGCTGGTCGAGCTGCGACTCTCGATTCCCGAGGCGCCGTTTCATGTCATCGGCGATCCGGTGCCACTACGCTGGGAATTCGTCAACCGCAGCGACCAGCGACTGGCCTTCATGTGGGAGGGCTGCTGCCGGTTGAACGGCCGCGTCACCGCGTCGCTTGACAAAGTCACGCTCCGCTCTGAGCCGGCGACTTCCACCGCACAGTTGACGGCGCACCGATTCGCCCGCGCCGCGCGACTGCTCCCCGGCAAGCCAACCATTTTCGAAACAAATCTCGGCGACTGGCTCAACATCGACCGCTCTGGCCAATACAAACTCACCGCCCGATACACCGGCCTGCTAAATAACCAACAGCCGCAAGTCTCACGCAACTGGCGACTCTGGAAAGACTCCGCCACGGCCGAGCCGATCCGGGCCACACTGCTGACCACGAGTGACTATGTCTCCAAGCGAAGCGAGTGGAGCGCCCAAGCCGGACTGGCACTTCATTTCAAAGGTCCCGGCCGATTGCACCCGATTCAAGAGACAACGCTCGATCTGGAACTGCTCAACATGTCCGAGGCATCCAAGACAATCCATTGGCCAAGCGACTTTGCGCTTTGGTTTTTGGATGCCGCCGGCAGACGCACGCCGCTAACCCCCACCCGCATTCACACGGTCCCAGAAAAACTTGTGTTCTCAAAAAACCAGCGTTTAACCAAGCGCATCGAGATCGACTCGGGCGTACTCAAGGGCCGGGCGCTTGGGCGTTATCGACTCTTTGTCGATTTTAAAACAGCCACAAACAGGACGCCCTCCAACGCCGTGCCGCTCGACTGGCGGTTGGATGTCGCCGACTTGCAGCAACTCATCCGCATGGCCTCCGGTGGTGCAAGAGACGGCCGACGAAACCGGCCCCTGAAGCTAATGCGCCTGCATCTTGGAGAAATTGGCCAAGCGCTTGATCAGGTGCCGGAATCGGAATTGAGCCAAGACGGCAGAAAATTGCTATGCGAACTCCAACTCGCCGCCGAACTCAAACCCATCGCACCAAAGCCGGGCCAAGTGACTGTGAAACTCCAAATCACCAGCGACGAATCGATTCAATTCGCCGACACCGCGCTTGAGCAAGCATTCCGAGACAACAAACCAACAACAGAGCAACTCGCCGCCATGCTCAACGTCCGCCGCCACTTGGGCTGGATAATCACACTCGAACTGCGCCCGGACAAAGCCACCACGCCCGAGCAACTCGCCGCCGCTTACGAGTCGTTGAAACCTTTCATCAGCGCCGAAATCAAACTCATGATTTTGCCAAACTAATTTGGCGTGATGTTACCCAGTCAGCCTGGAGTTGGCACGACCCTCGATGACTTTTGAGGTGGGCTTGTAGTTCGCAATGAATTGTTTACGGTAATCATCGAAGGTGCCTCCAGCCAGGTGGCGCCGGATGTCACGCATCACCTCAAGGAAAAAATGCGAGTTGTGCACGCTGAGCATTCGTAGTCCGAGAATTTCACCGGCCTTGAGCAGATGCCGCAGGTAGGCGCGGGTGTGGTGCGTGCAGGCGAAGCATTCGCAGCCCTCCTCGATCGGTCCGAACTCCTCCTTCTGATGGCTGGCGCGTAGGTTGATCGCGCCGCTCGAAGTGTAGGCGGTGCCATTGCGGGCGACACGGGTCGGCAGCACGCAGTCGAACATGTCCACGCCACGCGCGACGAGTTCGATCAACTGAGCCGGGGTGCCAAGGCCCATTGCATAACGCGCCTTGTCGGCCGGCAGGTGTGGCTCGGTAATCTCGACGGCGTGCATCATTTCCGGCTCCGGCTCGCCGACGCTGACGCCACCGATGGCGTAGCCGTCGAAGTCCATCGCCACCAGTTCCTCCGCACAACGCTTGCGCAGCTCGGGGGTATTGGCGCCCTGCACGATGCCAAAGTACAACTGCCCCTCGGCGCGGGGTTGCTCGGCGCAAATGGCGGCCCAACCAAGCGTGCGCTTGACGGCGGCCTGCAAGTCACTGTCGGATGCGCCGTGAGGGGGGCACTCGTCGAACAACATTGCGATGTCGGAGCCAAGTTCGCGCTGGATGGCCATCGATTCCCTCGGACCAAGGAAGAGCATCTCGCCGCTGAGGTGCGAGCGAAACTCAACGCCGTCATCTCGCACTTCACGGATCTTTGCCAGGCTGTAAACCTGAAACCCGCCGCTGTCGGTGAGGATCGGCTTGTCCCAGTTCATGAACCGGTGCAGGCCGCCGGCCTTGCGAATGATATCAAGGCCGGGGCGAAGGAAGAGGTGATACGTGTTGCCGAGAAGAATCTCCGTGCCGATCTCGTCGAGTTCGCGCAGGTCGAGCGCCTTGACGCTGGCCTGCGTGCCGACCGGCATGAACACCGGCGTGTCGATCACGCCGCGCGCGGTCGTCAACCGGCCAAGACGCGCCTTGCTGCGCGGGCTGGTTTTAAGCAACTCATACATTCGAGGGAGGAGAGGAGAATCAGCTTAGTCAAGCGGCGGCTCACCACTCGCCCTCGGCGAGAAGCGCAACAGTTTTCCTAGCCAGATCGTTGGCAAGCAGCGGGAGCGCCTGGCGCTCGGCACTGGCAAGGTCGCCACCCAGGCGGACGGTAGTGCGGCCGGTCAACTCGTGATCAATCAGCACCTTGCCTGTGGCCTTCTCGGCGGCGAGGATGCGGGTGACAAGTTCCACCTCGAAGTCACGCACGCTGAGAATGTCCCGCGGCTGAAAGCTCACGGCGGACCGGCGGTAAGCGGTGATATTGCCGGTAAGCAGCACGTCGCCATCGCCGCCGGTGGCCAGCCCGAACGTGCCATCGCGATGCAGTTCGCGGCGGATGGAGGCATTGACCGACTCGGTGAGGCCGGGCTGCGGCGTGGCATTTTCAAACAGGCCCACCTCAATGGCTTGGCCGGCGGGAATCGCGGGGTTCACCGGCCCCAGCCGGTAGCTGGCGCAACCGGTGGCCGTCAAGGCAGCAGCCAAAAATATGGCGACGCGACTGGCGGCCAAACGGGTCATTTCGGTTGTGCACTCGATGCTTTTTCCACATCGAGCCGTGGCT
This sequence comes from uncultured Verrucomicrobiota bacterium, assembly GCA_913045395.1. Taxonomy (GTDB): domain Bacteria; phylum Verrucomicrobiota; class Verrucomicrobiia; order Limisphaerales; family UBA1096; genus UBA1096. Next base: position 3,137 of record CAJWPV010000053.1, read on the forward strand.
GCAACTCGGCGATCTTCTGCAATGCGGTCTCGGCGTAATCGGTGCCAGGGGCGAGATCTTTTACTTCGTTGTAGTAGATATTTGCACTAGCCCACTTTCCCCGTTTTTCGTAATAGCGCGCGATCTTCAGGTTGCCCCGGGCCTGATCAACCTTCATTGCCTTAATTCTTTCGCGGGCCGTGGACACCTGTTCCTCGTTGGGATAAAGCGCGATGTAATCGGAGAAGGAGTCGATGGCCTTGTGGGTCACACCCTGGTCGTATTCCGCATCCAGCGACTGCTGCTGGTAGGCGGCACCGGTGGCGAACAACCCCTCGGACGCGATCCCCGGCCGGTCGTGATACTTGTCGGCCACCTTCTTGAATGCCTCGACAGCCATATGGTAGTTCTTGTGCCGTTCATTCTGGGAGATCTGGAAACCACGCGCCTTGTTAACCCAGGCCTGGCCAATGTTCATCTGAGCCTTGGGGGCCACGGAACTGAATGGGCCGCTATTGACGATGTCCTGAAACATGGCGGACGTCTTTTTCATCGACCGATAGAGTGGAATACGACCCCACAGCTTGAAGCGCTGGCCGTTCAGATACCGAGTGGCAATGGCAAACTGCCTGGACTGAACACCTTCGAAATCGACATTCTGGGGATAAAGCCGCAGGAGGTTTTGATACTCGGCAAATGCATTCTGATCATCACCCCGTTTTTCGAATGCCTGAGCTAGCAGCAACTGGGCCTCGGGCGCTAGGTCGGACAACGGCCACTCGGCCACTGTTCGCCGGGCTGCCTTAAACGCGGTTTTCCAATCTTGCGCCGCGAATGCCTTCTTGCCCACCTCAAGCTGGTCCTTGGCGGTCGCACGACGCCAACTGCCGCCACCACCAAGGCTCTCGTAGGACCAGCCTTCGCCGGGTCGGAAAACGATCGGTGCGGGGGAACTGTTCGGCCATGAGAGAAACACCACCGCGGCTAAGAGCAAAGGACTCGTCCAACGCTGCATGGGCGGACTCTAGGACAGCGGCCCCGACTTCTCCAGCCTGATTTTTCTTTTGCAGTCACCCGGCCAAGGCCACCATCCGCACCGACGGTGATGCCCGAGTCACTCATCATCACAGATTGCCCGGAGGCGCTTGACGGTTTTGCCGAAACTGGCGGCCAGTTTGGCTGGAAAGCGGCCGATCTCTCCAGACTGCCCGCTGACACCCGCCGCACTTGGCAGGCCATTGGCGGGCTTGGCCAAACGGAGATTGTGTGCCGGGACGCCCCTGCGCCGTGGCGGCAAATCATGGCCGTTGGCCACTCTGCCGTATCGCAGATGGACGGCATACGGGCACTATTGCAAGCGGACACTGCACCGCCCACGCCATTTGCCTGTCTCGCCGTGACCGGCGACAACTTTCACGGCAACCGGGGCCGACCTTGGCGTGCTCTCGAGGGCAATCTGCACTTGACGGCACTGTTCTCGCCCAACCGCCCGACAAGCGAACTTGGCCTTGGTCTGAGCATGCTACCGACCTTGGCGGTGGTTGATGCACTTGGCCATTTCAATGCGTTTGGCCAAGCACCACGCATCAAGTGGGTCAACGACGTGCTGCTCGGCAGTCGCAAGGTTTGCGGTGTGATCACCTCGACTTTGGCCAAAGGCGAGCGCATCGAGCACGTCGTGCTGGGCATCGGCGTCAACATCGCCATCACGCCGGAGTTGCCAAGCGGGAAGTTCGTGCAACTGCCGTGCAGCCTGCGCGAATTTGCGCCGGACACCCTCATCACTCTCCCGGCGATACTGGCCATACTGCTCAAGAGCCTGGCCAAACGGCACAAGCAATTGCTCGAGCACGGGCCGGGTGAGTTGTACGACGATTATGTGCACCACAGCTGCGTCATCGGACGTAAAGTGGAAGTCTGGGAAGAGACCGCCGGCGAGTGCGACAACGCCAAGCTGATCGCTAGCGGTAGGGTCACGGACATCCTCCCCGACCTCTCGCTCCGCCTCGATGCGGTCGCCGAGCCGGTGCAACGTGGAAGACTCATTTTCGCCGACTGATCGTTTTGGGCTTTGGCCCGTGGCCTCTCGTCCGTATCTTCCCGCTTATGCGCACAGTTAAAGTGCCCCTCGGGGATCGCAGTTACTCCATTAAAATCGGTAACGGCCTTCTGCCCAGGTTGGGCGGGGAGTGTCGCCGGCTCAAGTTGGGAAAACGCTGTGCAGTGGTGACCAATCGCGCCGTGGGGCGACTCTACGCCAAGGCGGCGTTGGCCTCTTTGCGCCTAGCCGGGTTTACGCCGGTGGAAATCCTAGTGCCTGCCGGCGAGACCGCCAAGAGCCTGAAAACAATCCAAGCCTGTTACGACAAGTTGGCCCGGCACCGGATCGAGCGAAGCTCATTCATCGTGGCTCTGGGCGGCGGCGTGGTTGGCGACATGGCCGGTTTTCTCGCGGCGAGCTACCTACGCGGCATCGGTTTTGTGCAGGTGCCGACAACGTTGCTTGCCCAAGTTGACAGTTCAGTCGGTGGAAAGGTCGGCGTGAACCTCAAGGCCGGCAAAAACCTGGTCGGGGCATTTTATCAGCCACGCCTTGTGCTGTGCGATCTCGACACGCTCAAGACTTTGCCCAAGCGCGAGTTGCGAGCAGGGCTAGCCGAGGTAATCAAGTACGGGATCATTTACGACGCGGTGCTGTTTCGCCGGCTCGAGCGCACGCTGCCAGAGTTACTGCGACTCGAGGCCAAAGGCATGGCGCACATCGTCGCCCGCAGTTGCCAGATCAAGGCCAAGGTCGTCGAGCAGGACGAACGCGAAAGCGGCCTGCGCGCCATCCTGAACTACGGCCACACCATCGGCCACGCGCTCGAGGCAATCTCACATTACGGAAAATATTTGCACGGCGAAGCGATCTCGATCGGCCAAGTGGCGGCGTCGATAATTTCACGCGATGTGCTTGGGCTTAACCGGGCGGAAGTCAATCGCATCAAGAAGCTGTTTGAGCAAGCCGGGCTGCCGACCTCGGTGCGCTTGACCAAGCCGCAGTTGGCCAAGGTGTTCGCCGCGATGAAGCTCGACAAAAAAGTCAGCGGCGGCGAAGTAAAGTTCGTACTGGCCCGAAAAGTCGGTCAAGTGGAGTTTGGGATCGACGTGCCGAGGGCAACCATCAATACTGCGTTAAAATAATGTCTGCCATCAGCGAAACGATTGTTCGTGAGTTCCTCGAGGCCAACGGCTTCCTAGTGCAACAGGGGCGCAAATTCGTCGCGCCGTCGCGACGGCACGACTCGCACATCGATTTTTTTACCTCCAACCCGGCGGCAACTGAGTCGAAAGCCGCGCTACCGTTCGAGTTGCAACTGCCCAACTTGAAGCACATTCGCCGCGCTGTTTACGCTGTCAAAGGCTGGCACACGGAGACGTTCAGCCCGGCAGTGATGCTCAACTCGCCGGAGATTTTTCGGTTCGCGCAACCGGCAGCCGTAAAAGCAGCGGAGGCAGTGTTCGGCGTCGATGCTGTTTTCCTCAAGATTCTTGTCGCGCCGTCGCTCCCGTCCTCAAAAAAACTACGGCGCGAAAGCATCGAGTTCCTGCGCGACAAGGGAGTTGATGGGGTGATTGAGTTTCCAGTGCTGCTCACCGCCCTGATTGATGGTGTGGAGAAAAATCGCAATTACCAGCGCTCGGATGTCCTGCAGTTGATCCGTGTACTCAAGGCACACGGGATGCTGCGCGAACAGCAGATGGAATTGTTCCGCGCTGCGAAGCCTCGCGCTGCCCGCAAGTCAAAGCCGTAAGCGCCAGTGTCAGTGGGCGTTCAGCAGCATGCTGGCAGCCGCCAGGGCTAGGCCGGCGGCAATTGCCATCATCTTGTAGGCGTTAAAGCGATGGCCTTCGCTGCTCTCAAAAAGGATCGTCGTCGAGACGTGCAGGAAGATGCCGATGACGATGGCGAGACTTTGCCGGTGGTATTGGCCGATCACCTCAACCCCGCTCAGCAGCGTACCCAGCGGTGCCATCGCGGCAAACACCGCCAGCAGGCCAAATGCCTTGTACTTGCTCAAGTCGCTGTTGAGCAGCATCGAGAGGAACACCATTGCCACCGGGTACTTGTGCAACACGATGCCCAGCAGCAGCGGCTCGACGACCTGGGAATGGCTATGAGTGTGGCCGTCATGGGTGTGGTCCGCGTCCCCGCCGCCAAGCGGCATGCCCTCAAGGAACGCGTGAAGGCACAAACCCACCATCAACCCGACCGGCAATCCGCTGTGCCGGTGCGAGTGCGCGTGGCCGTGCTCGATTCCGCCCGAGAGGTGCTCGAGCATCACTTGGATAAAAAACCCAACCAGAACGAACGCACCAAAATAGGCCCCTCGTCCATCGCCGATGAACACCTCCGGCAACAAATGCAGCGCCGTGATCGAGAGCAGGTAGGCACCACTGAAGGCGATCAGCAGCTTGAGGTTGTTGCGATTCGACGGCTTGAGCCACAGCACCGTGAGTGCGGCGGCCACAACGGAAAATATGAGGAGCGCGTAAGTCAAATTGGGTGGCGGCCAATCGCTTGGGCAAGTGTGCTTTAGTTATTCCAATCCATTCGCGTTGGCGGGCATGAAAAACCGCCGCGCTCGTGTCGGGGGCAGCGCTTGAAAGTCGGTTACTTCATCAGGAGCAACTGGCGGGCACGCTTGATGGCGTTGGCCATACGGCGCTGGTAGTGCGCCGGCAGGCCGGTGTACTTGCGCGGCAGGATACGACCATGGCCGGTAACGAATGTCTGCAGCAATTCCGTGTTGCGGTACTCCAATTTGTCGATGGTGAAATCGATTATGGGTTTCGGGCGTGGCGGACGCTTTTGGTTCGAGTCCCGTTTTTTTTTGTCCTTCTTCCTAGGCATATTACTTGATCTCACGAT
>CAJWPV010000054.1 GCA_913045395.1 uncultured Verrucomicrobiota bacterium
ACAGGCTGGCGCTGGTGAGGAAGCATGAGGCACATTGTGCGTGTACATCTGTGCCAGGTTGAAAGACTCGGTCCATACCGGTGATCAGCGTGACCTTGTCTTTTACCTTCGCAAGCGGTTTCATTGTCGGGGTCAGCTCGAGTGGCCGTAGGCCGACAGGAATTCGTGCGTCGTTTGATAGCGCCTTGCGGTTGGAGGTGAACTTGGGAACGGCCGCATTCGCCTCGCCCGGGAAAAAGCCGCGCCGCACTACGCCGATGGGTACATAGAACCATGCGCACCGCAGGGCTGGAGCCTTAGTTTGGGCCGCCTTCCCAAGGCTCTCCAGCCAAGGTAATGCCAAGGCAGCACCCCCTATTCCATGCAAAAAGGATCGTCTTGAAGTGTTCATCATTTATTTCAGTGAAGTTTTTTTATTCTTTTTGACGGGCTTCATTTGTGCCGCACTGGCCCTGCCAATAAACGGCGCACTTTGGGTCACCTCATGAATCAACTTTTGCATATTGTAATCTGTGTCAACAGTATTAGAAACAATCCGATCAAGAGCTGGAGTATCGGTCGCTGCAATTTTACGCCCTAGAGCATAGGAGAGCATATGGGAGGCAAAGGCTCGGGTAAAGCGATCCTTCTCTGCCAAGATAGCATCCTTGAATTCCAACACATCGTGAAAGCTATGTTTCTGGAACAGAACGCCGGCAGGATTCACCTCCTGCCCGTCTTCATACCGGTCACGCCATCGGCCAACAGGATCGAAATTCTCCAGAGCAAAACCAAGAGGATCGATCTTGGCATGGCAACCAGCACAGTCTGCTCGTTCACGATGTGCTGCAAACCTTTCACGCAAGGTTAGTTTTCTTCCCTTTAATTCCTGTTTGCTTAGTTCCGGCACATTGGCTGGTGGCGCTTCGGGCGGTGCATTGAAAATCACAGCGGAAACCCACGCTCCCCGCGTGATGGGCTTGGTTTGATCTGGCCCTGAGGTCATGGTCATTACCGCTGCAGTGGTAATCACGCCGCCTTGCCGGCGATCGGTTAACCGCTGGCGCTTAAATTGCATCGTTACTGGTCCGCCGATTTTACCGTTTGGCTCTTCGCCATACCAATTGCGCAAGCGTGCGGATCGATAGGTAAACTCGGAGTCAATCAATTCAAGGATCGATCGGTTCTCGATAAGGATCGCCTCAAAAAGCAACAAGGGTTCCATCATCATGTCCATGCTCGTGCGGTAGTTCGGTGCTGCATAATAAAAATCTGCATAGATTTTTTCATCGGGCAAGGACGACACAATGCGTTCCAGTTGCAACCATTGTGTAGGGAAGCTATCACAAAATCTCTTTAGTTTAGGGTTCGCCAGCATGCGGTTGACCTGCTGCTCCAACATTTTGGGTTCGGACAACCTACCGCTGCCGGCGACGCGTAGCAGTTCGTCATCCGGAATGCTTCCCCATAAAAAGAATGATAAACGCGAAGCCAATACATAACCACCCAGCTCCTCGATTCCATCGGTTGAGCCTGACTGGTCGTACAGATAAAGAAAACGCGGCGATGACAGCACCGCCGATGCCGCTTCTTTCATAGAGTCGGTAAATCCTAAACCCGACTTAATCCGTGTAGAGACATGCCGCACGTAACGCTCCAGTAACCCCTCCCCTACCGGGCGGCGAAATGCTTTTGTCAAAAATCCTCGCAATCGTTCTCGAATGACAGAATCTAGATCCGTCTCATTCTGGGGTGGTATAAAAAATGTTTGCCAAATACCGATGGTGCTTTCATCAAAATTCGGGCTTTGCACGATCCGGCGACTAAGTTTGAAAAACGCCTCCATCAACATTGGCGAGAGCGAAAGATGATCGCCACGATTATCGAAGCTATTCTCCGCACGTAGATCCTGAGGGAACGGCCCCACACCAGCCAATCGGGGCTCGATAAGCGCCGATTTACCCAATTGTCGACTGCTAACCGTGACCGAGTCAGGCATCTTTTTCATCTCGGCACGAAAATAACCGGAGCGATCTCGCATCATTCGTTCCGGCAATGCAAACACCGAGACGTTGAGCTTAAACAAATCCTGGACAGCGTTGTTGTATTGAAAACGGTTCATACGCCGGATGGGAGTAGCAGCGAATTCTTTGTCAGTGGCGGCAGCCGCATTCAGCAATTTCCGTAGCTCTTGTATCGCTAACGCTCGATCCTTTGGCTTCAGTGCTGGTTCCTTTTCCGGAGGCATTTCGCGTTTGTCCAGCATCTCGATGATCACATGCAACAGTTCCAAATCTGACGTTAAATCGGCAGCACTACGAATCTTCAGAAGGTTGACTTTCCCTTTGACCTTGCCGTCTTTCCCGTGGCACTTGATACAGCTTTGCTGAAAGAGTTTCAGCGCTGAATTTTCTTCGGCTGCCTGCCCCGCGCATATCAAAAATGTTGCCGCGGCTGATGTGATTAGCAGGTGTTTCATTCCTCTTCAGCTTTCAATTCACCCCCATTTATTTTGGCTCGCCTGTGGGCGACAAGCTATCCCATCAAGCCCGGAATGCTGCAAGCCGAAAACTGCTGAACCAGTTAGTGGCATCCCCGAGCCGGTGAAAACCTGTGCTGGCCGAGTTCCTCCAAACCGTGCCTTCCCATTCCGATCCATTCGGGCAGCAATATGCTGATTGAGGGATTCAAGGTTTTCGTCCGGGTTAGTTGTTGACGTATCCACGCTTGGCCAAGCGCTTAGCCATGTGGCTTTGCGTCGTTAGGATGCCTTGACTGGGAGGCGGGGTCGGGGGAAGGATGCCGGCTGTAACCTGTTTTGGGCGAGTCATGCCGTACTTCTCTGATTACTTCGGCCGTCGGCCAGTTTTTTTGCTAATGCTGCTTTTCAGTTTGTCGCTTGGCGTAGTCTCATCGCTTGGCCAGTCGGCTGACTTGGACAAGGCTTACCGGGCTGAGGTTCGGCCGTTACTGGATCAATTCTGTTTTGACTGTCATGCGGACGATGACACTGAAGCAGACATTGATCTCGATTCGTTCCAATCAGCCGATGATATCCGGCGTAACACAAAGGTTTGGATCAAAGTCGATGACATGCTCTTGAGCCGACAGATGCCGCCGAAAAAATCCGATCAGCCGAGCGATGCGCAGCGCGGGAAACTGCAAAAGTGGGTGCACGCTTTTCTACTCGAGGAAGCCAAGGCTCGAGCGGGCGACCCTGGAGAGGTCGTTCTTCGGAGGCTAAATAACGACGAGTATAACTACTCCGTCCGAGACCTTACCGGAGTTGCCTCACTGAATCCGACCCGCGAGTTCCCGGTCGACGGTGCCGCGGGTGAAGGGTTTACGAATGCCGGTGATGCGTTGGTGATGTCGCCCGCGCTCGTGAGCAAATTCCTTGATGCCGGCAAGGAGGTTGCGCAACACGCGGTATTATTACCGGACGGCATCCGGTTTTCGAAATACCTCACCGAACGCGATCGTGCTGACGATTTGATGAATAGAATCCAGAGATTTTATGCGAAGTACATGGATACAGGCAGCAACGCCGGTGACAATTGGGACGACTCCGCAGAGGCCAAGGCGAGCGTGATCAATCGCAACGGCAGTATTCCGATTGAGCATTATTTCGCCGCGACGCTGGAGGAGCGTGATGCCTTGTCCAAGGGCGAAAAGTCAATTGCGGCGGTCACCGAGGCGCGTGGACTCAATGCGAAGTATCTCGGCCTGCTGTGGGTGATGCTCAATCGAAACAGCGACCCGGATGGTTCCTTTTTGCTTAACAATATCCGTAAGCGTTGGCGGGCGACAAGGGATGGCAACCATATGCCGATCGTGGAGGAAGTTCGACGGTGGCAACAGGTTCTGTGGCGCTTTGATCCGATCGGTCATATCGGTAGGGCGGGCGGGCCAACGGCGTGGATGAACCCGGAAAATATGATACGCACGACCGCGGATTTCAATTTAGAGCTCAAACGGTCGGCAGACGGGGGCGATGTGTTAGTTTACCTCGCCGCCAGCGATGTGGGTGATGGGAACGAGCACGATTTTGTGCGTTGGCGCAATCCGCGCCTGGTGGGTGGAGGAAAGGCGGATCTCTCGATGCGGGATGTGCCGGGCTTGGCCAAGCGCCTGGCCAAGTTACGCCGCAAGACTCTGGACAATACAGCCAAGTTCCTCGCTGCGGCCGCGGAGGTCACCAGCGACGAACCGGACGTTGCCGCCCTGGCCAAGCGGCATGAGGTGGATGCCGTCACGCTCGGTGCCTGGCTGGATTATCTGGCGCTTGGCCCCGGAGGACCGGTGGTGATCGATGGGTTGTTCACTCGGAAAATGCTGAACAGTGGTGGTTACGATTTTGTGAACGGTTGGGGAACCCCTGGTACCCCGTCCGTGGCGGCTAACTCGTCCGACTCGGAAGTACGCATCCCCGGCACAGCGCGGCCGCATACGGTGGTGGCGCATCCGTCACCCACGGCATTTGTTGCGGTTGGCTGGCGCAGCCCGATCGATGGCATCGTGTCGGTGTCGGCCAAGATCGCCGACGCGCACAGTTGCGGCAACGGCGTCGAGTGGTGGGTGCAGTATCGGACCAGTCGGAAGGTGGGCAATCTTGGGCACGGCGAATTCGAGGTGAACGGCTCCTCGGGGATGACCGCCAAAACCGTGTCAGTGCAGGAAGGCGAGGTGATCCTGATCGCTATTGGGCCCAGGCAGGGCAATCATTCGTGCGATCTGACACAGATCGACATGACTATCACCGAGACCAGCGGTGACAAGCGCGTGTGGGATGTGGCCAAGGACATTTCCAGGAACATCCTCGGGGGCAACCCACTGAAAGACAGTCATGGTCATGCCGGAGTCTGGTATTTTTTCAGCGGCAACGTCGCGGACGTGACCAAGGTGTCCGGCGGTATGATGACCGTGCCGACCGGTTCGCTGCTTTCGAGTTGGAAGGCTGAGACGAACGCGGCCAAGCGCGCCGGTTTGGCCAAGCGCATCGAGGCAGTGGCCACAGGCGCGGAGATCCCCGGGCCCGGCTCGCCTGACGCGATACTGTTGCAGCATCTCCAAAAAATCTCGGTGCCCAGGCGTTTTGAGAGCGTGCTCAAAACGATAGTGCCAGACGAGCGGTTTGGAAAACATCCGCTTGGCCAACCGGTTGTTACGGCGGATTTAATCTCGAAGGCGCCGTCGATTGTCGAGTTGCGGATTCCGGCGGAGTTGGCCGAGGGCCGAACGCTGGTATTGTCCGGCGAACTCGAACCGGAGCACGGCGAGAAGGGCAGTGTCCAACTGACGGCCAGCATGACCAAGCCGGAGGCAAATGAACTATCTCCGGGACGTTCCATCATCGTTGCGGCTGGCAGTGATTCGGAGAAGCGATTGATTGCTGGATTGGATGATTTTCGGGACCTGTTTCCTGCCTCGCTCTGCTATCCGCGAATTGTGCCGGTGGACGAGGTGGTGACCATTGCGCTTTACCACCGTGAGGACGAACCTTTACAGCGACTGATGCTCGATGAGGCGGGGAAAACCGAGCTCGACCGATTGTGGGACGAGCTGATCTATGTTTCCAAGGAGCCACTCAAGCTTGTAGTTTCGCATGAGCAGAATGCGGCCTTTGCCACGCAGGACCGGCCGGACATGGTAGTAGCCTTTGCCCCCATGAGGAATCCGATCCGTAAGCAGGCGAATGCATTCCGCAAACGGCTCGAGGCTGATGAGCCCAAGCACCTTTATGAGGTGCTGCAGTTTGCCGATCGTGCTTGGCGCCGGCCGTTGACAGGCGAAGAACAGGAAAATTTGCGGATGTTGTATCGTGGTCTGCGCGAGCAGGAAATTGCCCACGAGAAGGCGATTCAGTTGACGATCGCCCGGGTGCTAACTTCGCCGGCATTCCTTTATCGACGCGAACAGCCGGGAGGCGGTGCCAAGCCGGAGGTGGTTTCGAGCTATGAGCAGGCAGCTCGGCTCAGTTACTTTTTGTGGTCATCGTTGCCGGACAAGGAGTTGCGGCAGGCTTCGGAGGAAGGCGAACTGGCCAACGAAAAAACTCTACTGGCGCAGACGCGTCGGATGCTTCGCGACTCACGCACACGGCGCATGGCCGAGCAGTTCGCCTGTCAATGGCTTCACATTAGCGGTTTTAACCAAAACAACGACAAGAACGTGAAGCTCTACCCGGAGTTTCCTGAATTGCGTGGAGCCATGTATGAGGAGTCGGTGCGGTTTTTCGAGGACATGTTTCGCAACAATGGCTCGGTGATCGATCTGCTCGACGCCGATCATGCGTTCTTGAACGAGCGTCTGGCCGGGCATTACGGGATTGACGGCGTGAGCGGCGATGAGTGGCGCAAGGTTGAGGGTGTGAAGGCCAGTGGGCGCGGTGGTGTGCTCGGCTTGGCCACGGTATTGGCGACCAACTCCGGCGCGTCGCGCACGAGCCCGATCCTGCGTGGAAACTGGATTTACGAGACGCTGCTTGGCGAACGACTGCCGAGGCCACCAGCCAATGTGCCGGATTTGCCTGAAAGAGTGCCGGAAGGTTTGACCGCCCGCGAGTTGATCGAGAGGCACAGCTCTGAGCCCGGTTGCGCCAAGTGCCATGAGCTCATCGACCCATACGGTTTTGCGCTGGAGCGCTACGACACCATCGGCCGGTTGCGACCCAATTCGATCAATACTAGCACCAGCCTGACCAACGGCACTGTCTTTGAGGGCATCGACGGACTGAGGCACTATTTGGTCGGCGAGCGGCTCGACGATGTGCTGAAGCAGTTTTGTCGCAAACTGCTCGGCTACGCGCTTGGCCGTGAGGTGCAATTGTCCGATTTGATGTTACTCGAGGAAATGCAGCGGCGGCTCAAGGTGAATGGCTACCGGTTCAACGAGGCGGTTGAAGCGATAGTCAAAAGCCCGCAGTTCCGAAAAATTCGAGGGCGATTGGCTGAAAATGAGGGTTGATTGTTCTGCAGATCGTTTTAACACTAACCGAAGGACTGAACTTGAAATGAACAGAATGCATTACCAATTTTCCCGGCGTACGATGCTTCGTGGCTTGGGCGCATCGATGGCGTTGCCGTGGATGGAATCGATGCGGGTGTGGGGTGATATCAAGCTCGACGCAAACGAGGCCAGCGAGGCGCCGACGCGCATGGCGATCCTGTTCTCCGGTTGCGGTTATCACCGGCACCAATGGTGGGCCAAGGGGGAGGGCAAGGACATGGAACTGGGCAAGGTGCTCTCGCCGTTGAATGATTTCCGCGAGAAGATGGTGTTCATCCGTGGCCTCTACAACGCCGAGGCGCTCAAGGGCAACATCCACAGTTCACAGACCGGCAACCTGCTCTCCGGGGCGCCGTTGACCTCGGGTGGAAGGATCAAATCCGGCACCAGCGTGGACCAGTTGGTGGCACAGCGCATCGGGCACCGGACCAAGCTGCCGAGCCTGGTGCTGGGCTGTGAGAAATCCAGCCCCGGCGTGCACAAGGATTACTCGCTGCTTTACAGTTCGCATATTTCGTGGAGCAGTCCGACTACACCCACCCCGCTGGAGGTTTATCCCGCGTTGGCGTTTGATCAGCTCTTCAAGAACAAGGCGCAGGCTGGCGACCAAAGCGTGCTCGATGCGGTGCTGTCTGACGCGAAGGGTTTGCGCCGCAACATCAGTCGGCTGGACCAGCAAAAGCTCGACGAATATTTGAACTCCGTCCGCGAAGTGGAGAAGCGCATCGAAAGCGCCGGCAAACGCGGTGAGATTCAGGGTTGGCGACCAACCCTTAGGAAACCGAACATGCCGCGCCCCAAGGACGGCTACCCGCAGGATATCGTCGAGCACATGCGACTGATGAGTGACATCCTCGTGCTGGCGTTCCAAACTGACACCACACGCATCTGCACCCTGAAGCTGAACAACGACCATGGCACACTGCGTTTTCCGCACCTTGGCGTCGATTACATGATCCACCATCTGCTCTCGCACAGCGACACGGACGATTGGCTGAAGGTGAATCAGTTCTTCCTCGAA
>CAJWPV010000055.1 GCA_913045395.1 uncultured Verrucomicrobiota bacterium
TTGCGCGCCGCCGCTCTCCCAGAGCCGCCGCAACTCAACCGCCGACTCGTCGCGCTTGGCCAATAGCACGATACCGGTTGTCTCGCGGTCAAGCCGGTTGATCATGTGCGCCGCCGCCGCTTGCCCAAGGTGCAGGCGCACACGGCTGATCAGGCTACTCATCTCGTCGCCCTTGGTTGGGTGGCAAACCAGATCGGCCGGCTTGTTGATCACCAGCAACTCGTCGTCCTCGTGGACGATCTCGAACAACGTGCCGCTCATGCCGACGCGCGACCGAGCTTGCGGACGAGCCGGAACAGCCAGATCGCCCAACCGGAGCCGACCGACAACAGGCCGAGCACAGAGAAACCGACGAGCCACGGTGTATTGAAATTGTCGCGTCCGGAGTAATCCATCGTGTGCAGCATCCAGAAAAAATCAAACCGCCGCCAGGCATCGTTTCGCCGCGCGGCGATCGCGCCGGTCACCTGATCGATGTAGATGTGCGTGTTGTCGGCATCTGCCAGGTCCACCCGCCATGCCGGCAGGTCGCGCCCACGAAACTCCGTTGGGGCATCGCCGGTGATCAGCGTGGCCTGTGTGACATCTGGTTTTTCAGTGCGATCGCCTTGCGCGATTTGGCGGGCCTGCCCCTCGTCAATCACGAAAGCTTCGCCGCTTGCGGCATCGACCAGCGCCGAGCCGTCCTGGCCAAGGAGCCGGTAGACCGGCTTGCCGAGCTGCGTGGTCAGCGTGACTTCGTGCACGCCGGCCAAGCCGCTGGTGGCGATGGCCTCGGCCGGCGAGGCGGCGATGCCGGTAGCCGGCAGCGCGGGCGCGGCTGATTCGTCGCGGCCGTGGTTGCCGCGCACCCACTCGATGTCGTGCGTTGAAAATACAAACCCACCGGCGCACCAAAACAAAAGTTGCAGCCCGGTGATCAGTCCGAGCCAGCGGTGAAGCGCCAGGGTTGTGCGTTGTGAATTTTTCATTTCAATTTATTCCGGCATGCTGGCCGAGCGGTAAAAAATACGACACTTCGGCAGTGCCTTTTGCAGCCGCCGGACGCCTTCGACGGTCAGTCGCGTCCGGTGCAGATAGAGCGCCTGTAACTGCTTGAGCCTGGCTAGGCGCGGCACGCTTGCGTCAGTGATGCGCGTGTCGTGCAGCCACAGTTTTTGTAGCTGGCCAAGCGCGGCGAGCTGCCTTGTGCCCTTGTCGGTGATGCCGGTTTCGCCGAGGTGCAGTTCGGTCAGCCTGGTCAGCTTGGCCAGGTGCGCCAACGCCGCGTCGCTGATCTTGTTCCCGCGCAGGCCGAGGTAAACCAGCCGTTTCATTTTCGCGATGTGTTCCATGCCTGCATCGCTCACCCTGGTTTCGCCGATCGGCAGATGCTGGAGCCGCGGTAGTTTGCTCAGGTGCCCGAGCCCGGGGTCGCCGACTTGTGTCTGGTAAAGGTTGAGCCACTCGAGTTTGGCCAAACCGGCGAGGTGCGCGAGTCCGGCATCGCCAATCTTGGTTTGCTCAAGCGAGAGGTCGGTGAGGTGCCTGAAACCGGCGACGAGTTTCAGTTGGTCGTCGCTGATCTTCGAACGGTTGAGGTTGATCTTCGCAACCATGCCGCCTTTGGTGAACACGCCGCCGCCAAGCGCCCGGAGTTGGTCGGCATCGTCTGCCCTGGCCGTCCAGGCAGTCAACAGCAGCAACGCGCTTGGCCAGGCGGGGTTCATTGTTCGGTTCCGACGGCTTGGCTGAGTTCCGTGAAGCCTTCACGGGCCAGCCGCTTGGTTAGTCCCTTCAGGATGATGCGTGTGATCTGCGGCCCTTCGTAAACCAAACCGGAGTAAATCTGCAGCAGCGATGCGCCGGCAGTGATTTTTTCCCAAGCGTCGTTGGCGTCAAAAATGCCGCCAACTCCGATGAGCGGCACGCGGCCGCCCGACTGCTGGTAGAGGTGCCGGATGACTTCGGTGCTGCGCTTGGCCAAGGGGCGGCCGCTCAAGCCGCCGGTCTCGGCGTAAATCCCGGTTTGGGCGGGACGCGCGATGGTGGTATTGGTGGCGACGAGGCCGGCGAGATTGTGCGGCTCGACCAACTCAAGAATCTGGTCGAGTGCCCCAAAACCCAGATCAGGCGCGACCTTAACGAGGATCGGCCGGTGGCTATCGTTGACCTCCTGCAACGCGCCGAGAATCTCGGCCAGCGCCGACTTGTCCTGCAACTGCCGGAGGTTCGGCGTGTTCGGCGAGCTGACGTTGACGACAAAAAAGTCGGCGAGATTTTTCAGCAACCGAAACGAGTACAGGTAATCGGCGGGCGCATCGGCGAGCGGCGTGACTTTGGATTTGCCAAGGTTGACGCCGACTGGGTGGCTGGGCCAGGCACCGGAGTCGCGACAGTCGCCGAGCCGCTCGGCCATTGTATTCGCGCCGGGATTGTTGAAGCCCATGCGGTTGATGAGCGCCTCGTCCTCGACCACGCGGAACATGCGCGGCTGCGGGTTGCCGGGCTGCCCGTGGCGCGTGACGCCGCCCAATTCACTGAAGCCAAGGCCCAGCGCGGCCCAGGCCGGGATCGCCGAGCCGCCCTTGTCCATGCCGGCGGCGAGGCCAAGCGGGTTGGGGAACGTCAGCCCGAACAACTCGATGGGTAGTCTAGGGCCGCGCAAAAAACATCCGGCCAAGCCCAGCGCCCAGCGCCTCCGAGCCGCCCAGGCGAGTTGGCTGATAACAAGGTTATGCGTCTCTTCAGGGTCGCGCTGAAAAAAGTTCGGTCGAACGAACCTCTTGTAGAGCCAAGACACAGGCGGATTGTCAGGCGGAGGCGCTGAGCCGTCGAGCATCGACTTGGCCAAGCTCGCTGCTCATGGCTCCAGACGCAGAGAACCACAGAAAGAAACTGTAAACTTTTTTTCAGTTTGTCGCCGGGCCCCTGGGGCGACAGACTGGTGGCGCTCATGGAAAATCCGGAGATTTTTATTTACCTGCTCGTTGGCATTGCGCTGGGGGCGGTAATTGGCTGGCTGCTCGGCACGCGCAAGGGGGCCAGGGCCGAGGCCGAGAGCCGGGCGGCTGAACAGCGGCTTGAGGACCAGCGGAGGCAGTCCGAGGAGCAACTGGCCGCGCTCAAGGAGTCGTTCAAGGCGCTCAGCGCCGACGCACTCAAGGAGGCGCAGCCGGAACTAGTGCGCCTGGCCAATGAGACGCTTGGCAAGTTTCATGAGAGCGCAAAGGGCGACCTGAACACCAGCAGGGAAGCCGTGGCCAAGCTGCTCAAGCCTCTCGAGCAACACCTCGAGACCTACCAAAAACGACTGGCCCAAAGCGACACCAAGCAGGATACGCAGCTGGGTAAACTGCACGAACAACTCGAGGCGCTCAGCCAAAACAGCAAGTCGCTCTCGAGCGAGACGGAGCAGCTGCGGATGATCCTCAACTCCAGCCAGGCACGCGGCAAGTGGGGCGAGGCGACGCTACGTCGCGTGGTCGAGGCAGCCGGGCTGAGCAGCCACTGCGATTTCAGCGAACAAGCCGATTCCGGTGAGGGTCGACCGGACATGATCGTACATCTGCCTGAGGGTCGCCACATCGTTGTCGATGCCAAGGCGCCGGATTTGTCGTTTCTCAACGAGCTCGAGTCGGGCGACGCCGCTCAGCGCAAGACAGCCATCGAGCAGCACGGCAAAAAAATGAGGGAAACCATCAAGGCGTTGGCCGACCGCAACTACCCGCAGCACATCGACGGGGCGCTCGATTGCGTCGTGATGTTTGTGCCGGCAGAGTCACTTTTCAGCGCCGCGCTTGAGGGCGACCCGGACCTGATCGTCTGGGCGGCCGAGCGCCGGATCACCCTCGCTACGCCGACTTCACTGATCGCGTTGTTAAGCTCCGTTAGGGTGAGTTGGCAATACCACTCTCAGTCTGAAAACGCCCGGGCCATTGCCGAGGCAGCGCAGCAGCTCTACAAGCGGATCGGCACCTTTATCACGCATTTCGACAAAATCCGCGCTGGCCTGGACCGCGCGAACAAGGCGTACAACGCAGCCGTCGGCAGCTACGAAAGCTCGATCAAACCAAGCGGCGAGCGAGTTAACAAACTGCAGGTCGGCGAGACCGAAGGCAAGGAACTCCCCGCCGTCGAGCCGGTGGCTGAGGTGTTGCGTAGCCTGCCTCCACCGGCCGAGGGCGAAACCGACCAAGCCAAGCAGGCCTGAACTTGGCCAAGCAGGAGGTGTTCACTGTTCACTGTTCACTGCAGCGGGCTTGTCGTGGTCACGCACCGGTGGGAGGCCAAGCGCCATGAAGAACGGCACGATGAGAAATGCCGCACCGACCCAGAACGGCATGGAGTTATCGAATTTCCAGTAGAGCAAGCCGCCCGTGATCGGGCCTATGGCACGGCTCAGCGAGCCAAGCGAACGGAACACGCCCAGCGACAATCCCTGCCGGTCTCCCGGCGTGTAGCGCGACACGAGCGAGTTGAGCGACGGCATGGTCATCCCGCTGCCGGCAGTCATGAGGAGCAGTCCGCCATACAGCATGGCTGTGCTCGTGGCATTGCCGATGATGAGAAAGCCGGGCAGCGTGCTACAGACGCCAGCCAACGCCGTTTGGCGCTCGCCCACGCGCTTGATGAGTTGCCGGGCCACTCCGCCTTGGAAAAAAATCAGTGACAAGCCGATAAAGACAAACATCCACGCGATGTTCACCGGCTTGAAGCCGAGCGTCTCCGTCGCAAAAAAGGCGATGGTAAACTCGACCGACGAAAATGCGCTCCAGTAAGCGAAGTATATCAGGTTGGTGCGAGCGACGCCCGGCAGGTGAATGCGCTTGAGCTGGGCGAACGGGTTGAAGCTGCGCTTGGCCAAGTGTTGCCCGCGCTTCTCCGGCGGCAAACTCTCGGAGAGGCGAAAAATTATCAGCACCCAGTTCACAGCGGCGATGGCCAGGGCGATAACCGCCGGGCCGGAAAAGGGATGGAGCGCCAGGCCGGACACGGCCTTGCCTGGCTCGACCAGCTGCCAACCGTAGGCAAACCCGCCGATGGCCGGGCCTAGGATGAAGCCCAGGCCAAGAGCGACGCCGATCAGGATCATGCCGGAGGCGCGGTTTTTGCCAGAGGTGATGTCCGCCGCGACAGCAGAGGCGGTGGAGATGTTCCCGGCCATGATGCCGCCAAGCGCGCGGCCTAGAACGAGCAGTGCAAAGCTCCCGGCGAACACCCAGATCAGGTTTGCCAGCACGATGCCGCCGAGTGTCAAAATGAGCGTGGGCCGTCGGCCGCGCCTGTCCGAGTACGCCCCCCAGATCGGCGCGAAGATGAACTGCAAAAAACCGTACAGCGAGCCAAGCACGCCGCCGAACAGCGTCGCCACGGCGTTCTTGTCGTCCCCGGCGAACCGGCTCAGCCAGGCAACCAGCGAGCCAATCAGGCTCTCCTTTCCGTCCAGCTCAATGTAATAATCGAGCATCTCCGGGAAGAGCGGGAATATGATTGAGAACCCGACCACGTCAATGAACACGGTCAGGAATACGATGAGCAGGGTGGGCTTCTTCATCCGCCAACAATCACGCGGTGCCAATGGCTTGGGCCGCGGGCCGCGCAGTCTAGGGCAGAGCGTTCACATTACAACGCCTTTCCCCCCGCATCGTTGCGCTTAATAAAAGCCATTGCGCGGGCTTGGCGGGGGTCGTAAGTTTTCCGTAAATCAATGTGTGCTCTTCTCAAGGAACGAATCCCTTTGCTGATGGTCGTTGGGTTTGTGTTCAATTCTGGCCAAGCGGCCACGGTCATATTCGAGGCGGATGTGCGGCCTATTCTCAAGGCGCATTGTTTCCACTGCCACGGTGAGGACGGCTCGGCCAAGGGCGGGCTCGACGTGCGCTTGCGCAAGCTGCTGCTCAAAGGCGGCAAACACGGCCCGGCCATCGTGCCGGGCCAAGCGGGAAAAAGCCTGCTCTTCCAAAAAGTACGAGACGGCGAGATGCCCAAGGAGCAAGCCAAGCTGCCGGCGGCACAGATCGAGACCCTCCGCCGATGGATTGAGCAGGGGGCCGAGACAGCCCGCCCCGAGCCGGACAGTCCCGACGAATGGATCACCGATGAGGAGCGCCGTTTCTGGGCGTTTCAGCCGATCAAAAATCCGCCCGTGCCCGGCGGCACGGCCAATCCGATCGACGCCTTCCTGCTGCGCCGACTGAATGCCGACGGACTTGGTTTCTCGCCGAAGGCCCGCAAACGCACGCTCATCCGGCGCGCGACGTTCGACCTCACCGGACTGCCGCCCACCCCGGAAGAGATCGCGAAATTTCTCGCCGACGAAACACCGCAAGCCTACGACCAGCTAATCGATCGCCTGCTGGCTTCGCCAAATTATGGCGAGCGCTGGGGACGCCACTGGCTCGACGTCGCCGGTTACGCCGACTCGGAGGGCTACACCGAGAGCGACGCCGAGCGGGGCTGGGCATGGCGCTATCGCGACTACGTCGTCCGCGCGCTCAACGACGACATGCCGTGGGATCGGTTTATCCGCGAACAACTCGCCGGCGATGAAATGGTTCCGCCGCCGTACACCGGCCTGGATCCGGAACAAGTCGACAAGCTCACCGCGACCGGTTTTCTGCGGATGGCACCCGACGGCACCGGCTCCGGCGCGAACACCGCCGCAGCCCAAAACCAAGTCATGACCGAGACGCTCAAGATCGTCTCCACGTCGCTCATGGGCATGACCGTTGGGTGCGCGCAGTGCCACGATCATCGTTACGACCCGATCCTGCAGTCGGACTACTACAAGTTGCGGGCCATCTTCGAGCCGGCGCTTGACCCGGCCAATTGGCGCATGCCGCAGAGCCGGCAGATCTCTCTCTTCACCGAGGCCGACCGGAAGCAGTGCGCCGACATCGAGGTCGAGGCGAAGAAGCTCGATGCCAAGCGGCAGGCTAAGGTCGATTTCTTCATTGAGCGCACGCTGGAATGGAAGCTGCGCAAGACGCCGGAGGAACTGCGTGAGCCGTTGCGGGTCGCCTACAAGACGCCGACCGGCAAACGCACCGACGAGCACAAGGTGCTTTTGGACAACCACCCAAGCGTGCGGCAGATCAGCCCCGGTTCGCTGTACCTTTACGATCGCGAATTCAACGACGAGATCGCCAAGCTCAACGCCGAGCGCAAAAAACTCACCGACAACAAAGACGCCGACAACGCCGAGGCACTCAAGAAGCTCGACGGGCAAATCCAGTATTTTCGCGATAGCCTGACCAAGGCGGTACTCGACGCCATGGCCAAAAAGGCTGCAGACGTCCGCGCCACCAAGCCGGAGGAGCCGTTCATCCGGGCGCTGACCGAGCAGGCGGGCAAAGTGCCGGTCACGCACCTTTTTTTCCGGGGCGACCACGGCCAGCCCAAGGCCGCCGTGAAACCGGCCGACTTGAGCGTGGTGGCGCTGAATAAAAACCCGATCCCCGAGAACGATGGCAGGCGAGCCTCGACCGGGCGACGGCTGGCTTTGGCCAAGCGCCTGACCGACGGGACGCATCCGCTCACAGGCCGTGTGCTCGTCAACCGCTTTTGGCTGCACCACTTCGGCCGCGGCCTGGTCGATACACCGGGTGACTTCGGCAAACTGGGCGAGAAGCCAAGCCACCCCGGATTGCTCGACTGGCTCGCCAGCGACTTCATGAAAAACGGCTGGCGGCTCAAGCGCCTGCATCGGCTCATCATGACCAGCCAGGCTTACCGCCAAACTTCGCACCGCTTGGCCAAGCTCGACGAACTCGACCCCGACAACCGGCTGCTCGGCCGCATGAGCGTCCGCCGGCTCGAGGCCGAGACCCTCCGCGACTCGATTCTCTTTGTCAGCGGCCAGTGGAACCCACGCATGTTCGGCAAACCGGTGCCGGTGAAGGAGGACGAGGTGGGCCAGATCGTCGTCGGCGTGAGCACCAACGACAG